>CAIJTL010000072.1 GCA_903823545.1 uncultured Planctomycetaceae bacterium | reverse complement strand
CGGTGTGCGAGAGATGATCGCGCGTCTGAAAACAAATCGCCCCGCTGGTGCTGACGATGCTTCCGTAACGACAGGCAGTTCGCCTGTTGAGCAATCGGTAACCGACGACCGCACCGCTCCCGACGGCACAGCATTCATTTTCCGCGAAGGGACGGCCTCGGCGATGGATGTCGAAGCCTCAGCGAGATTCCTGACGATGTCACTGGCCGGGCGAGCAAAAAACGTTGCGCCGGTGTTGTCCGAACGTGTGTCGCTCGATGGTGCGAAGACATTGCTCGATGTCGGCGGCGGTTCGGGGATTTACAGCATCGCTTGGCTTCGTCGGCATCCGACACTGCGAGCGATCGTCTGGGACCGACCGGAGGTGCTCAAGGTCGCCAGCGAAATGGCTCAGCAATACGGCGTGGCCGATCGCTTGCAGTGCATTCCCGGAAACATGTTCGTTGATCCGGTTCCGGCGTGTGATGTGTGCCTGCTTTCCAACATCCTGCATGATTGGGATGAGCCTGAATGTCGCACGCTCGTGCAACGCTGTGCCGCAGCGTTGAATCCAGGCGGTCGCTTGCTCATTCATGATGTCTTGTTGAACGACGACCACAGCGGCCCGCTGCCGATTGCGTTGTACTCAGCAGCGTTGTTCACACTCACCGAAGGCCGAGCATATTCTGCTCGCGAGTTCCAATCGTGGCTGACAGAAGCCGGCCTAAGGCTCGAACCGATCGTCCCGACGCTCGTACATTGCGCCGTCATCGGAGGGCGACTGGGCGACGGTTCGTAAGGCATTGTGACGAGCAGAGTCTTCAGTCACCGGATAGATACCGAAACAGATCACGCAGCTCTTGTGGCTTGAGTTGCTGATACTGGTTGTCGGGCATCAGCGAGATCGGCGATTCTTGGAACTCGTCGATGTCTGATTCGGCAATTGTCTGTCGTTCGTTCTTCGCGTTGACGAGCGTGACGGCGGCGTTTGAGCGATCGACGATCAGGCCAGTGAGGACGCGGCCATCTTTGGTTTGAACGACCGCGCTGACGAACTCTTTGCGAATCACGGAACTCGGATCAACGAGGCTGATCAGCAGGAAATTTTGATCTTTGCGATTGGCGGTCGTCAGATCGGGACCGAGCTTTGTTCCCTCGCCGAAGACTTGATGACAGGTCGCGCAGTGCTTCTTGAAGACCGCCTTGCCAGACGCGGCGTCACCGGGTCCGGCGCGGAGATCGTTGGACAAGCGACGGACTTCGGCAAGAATTTCTTCGCGCGTCGCCGCTTGCAGTTTGCCCCAGTACTTCGTGACCAGCGCGTCCAGTTCGCGATTATCGTGAACCGCCACACGACGGATTTGATCGAGCGGTACCTCTGCCGGTTTGATGTCGCCCCGATCGACAGCCTTCAGCAACAGCCGCGCAGAAGCGGGTCGGTCCAGCAACAGATCGCGTGTCTGTGATTGCAACTTCGGCGGAAGTTTCTGATACGCGGCCAGCAATTCGGTTGCGATCCGTTCGTCGTCAAAGCGAGCGAGTGCCGTCAGCGCGGCCGAGCGAATCGGCTCTGTTTCGCTCGACGACAGGGCCAACGGAATCAACAACGACATCGCTGAGGTGTCGCCCGATTCGGCCAGCAAGCCGATCAATGCTGCTCGCCGCCCGACATCGAGTTTCATGTTCGCGATCCCCTGCCGCACGACATCACGCGGCTCATTCGCGCCAAGTGACATCGCCAGCGCCAGCAACGTGAGGTTCTCTGATGATCGTCGCCAACTCGCCTGAATCAGCTCGGCCAGTTCCGAAACGTCACCCAGCCGTGTGGACTTCGTGTCGCCGCGCGGACTCTCACGCAAACCGAGCTGCAGCGGCTCCCATAACCGGCCTCGATCCGCGTCGTTCGGAGCGGATTTGAGCAGCCGGAGGCAGGACTCGAAACCTGCCAACGTTCCCTCCGCCGCGTAGCGCCGCATGAGTCGCGGCAGCAATGTTTCGCGGCTCAAACGCGACGTCCAAGCCGACGGGCGGACGAAGCGTTTCAAAACTTCCTCGCGACCACTGACGCTGTGACGCTCTACTGCCCACCACCACAACAACGGCAGCGACGGATCGGAATGATCGACGTCGCGGATGATGTTCGCGTTGATCATCGGCATCGCTTGATGAGCTGGCAGTCGAGCCGCACTGCACGCCACTTGAGTCCGCACGGCGAGCGACGGCTCCTTCTCCGCGAAGTAGTTTAATCGGCTGGCCATTTCCGGAGAGACTTCTTTCGCGTCCCCCAAGAAGCGAATCGTCCACGATCGCACCGCCGCGTGCGGACTCGCGAGCAACTCAACCGCCAACGCTTCGTCGAAGCCGCCGCTGACGTACAACGTCCACAGCGTCTCGACCGCGCTAAGTTCGTTCGCCTCTTTCAACAGACGTTCTCGCAACGTCGGTACGATCGACGCCTCGCGGCGATGAGCCAGTTCTTGCCGAGCACGGCGCACATACCACTGACTTCGATGATTGAGCAGCATCAGCAATTGCTCGTTCGATTGTTTCGCAAAGTCGATCGGCGCGGGGGACTTTGTCCCGCTCGCAGCAATCTTTAAGATCCGACCGTTCGAGCGATCCCACTCAGCATCGGGGTCCGGGTGCGCCGTTCGAGCGTCGTGCCAATCAGCGACATACACCGCTCCGTCCGGGCCGAGCGTGAGATCGGTTGGTGCGAACCACGTGTCATTCCCTTTCAACAACTCGCCGCCGTGAGCCGATTGGAACGTTGAGGCCCGCGGTTCAAGATGATGCCAATACACACTGTGCCCCAGCAGATCAGCCGCGATGTACTTTCCTCGGAATGACTCCGGAAACGAGTCACCCTGATAAACGATGCCACCAGCGGTCACGTGCCCGCCTCGAAAGTCGCGATGCGGCATATGATCGAAAAAGCCATATGCATGAGGGTTGTGCAACGCACCGTGCTTGCCAAACGACTTCACGTAGTTGGCCCCTTGCAGGCCATGCAACATCACGAAGCCGCCCCAGTTCGTGCTGTAGAACAGATTGCCAACCGCGTCGAAATCTAGTCCCCACGAATTCCCGCCACCTTCGCAGAAGAGTTCAAACGCACGCGTCAGCGGGTGATATCGCCAGACGCCTTGTTGGAATTCGATCCCGCGAATGTTGGCCGTCACCGTGCTTCCTTGGCAGCCATACAACCAGCCGTCCGGCCCCCAAGTCAGCGAGTTCGCCACGCTGTGAGCGTCCTCCATCCCGAAACCGGTGAGCAACACTTCCGGATCGCCGTCCGGTACGTCATCACGATTGCGATCGGGATAAAAGAGAAGATACGGCACGTTGAGCACAAACACGCCGCCGTGCCCAAACGCAATCCCCGTTGTCAGATTCAAGCCGTCAATGAAGTCGCGGCTCCGATCCATGCGCCCGTCACCGTCTGTGTCTTCAAGGATCATGATTCGATCCGCGCCACGTGGTCCTTTCGGCGGTGGTTCGGGAACTCGGTCATAAACCGTGCGCGAGTACCGATCGACCTTCACTCGCTTCAGCCCCGCCGGGTTCGGGTACTGCAAGTACTGAATCACCCACAACCGCCCGCGATCATCGAACTCAATACAAACCGGCTGCCTCACCAGCGGTTCGCTGGCGACGAGCGTTACTTGAAATCCCTCCGGCACACTCATCCGCCGCACCGCTTCCTCCGGCGAATAGCCCTGCGCGAAGAGGTCGCCAGTCGCGATCAACAAGAGAATCACACCGAGCCAATGTCGCTTCATAGGAGCACTGTCCTTCTCAAGAGAGCCGCTTTGGAAGAAAGCATGACAACGATTTCACACGCAATTTCCCAGTCGCCGACGAACCGGAAATGATTCCTCGAAAGTTCGCGACTATACTCCTCACAACTTTCCGCGAGATGAAAGATTTCTTGTTTTCGAGGAGCAGCGCCATGCGAGTTCATGATTGGAGCCGAGTTGATGATGGCACGTTTCATCATTTCCATCATTCGTGGATTGAAGAGATTCAACGCGCGTTGAATGGCGGGCTCTTGCCTCCTTGGTTGTATGCACTGGCCGAGCAACAAGCGTCGGAGTTTGGTCCCGACGTTTTGGCATTGGAGATACCAGATGCAAGCGGCATCGGGTTTGACAATCGTGGTGGCACGGGGCTGCTAGTGGCACCTCCGAAAGTGAAAATGACGGCACAAGGGTCGCCGACATTTTACACGCGGAAACAAAAGTCAGTCGCCGTGCATCATGCGAGTGACGATCGAATCGTAGCGATTATCGAGGTGATCTCGCCCGGAAATAAATCGAGCCAGAAGCGGTTGGATTCGTTGGTTCGCAAAGCTTGCTCGTTACTGCATCGGGAAATCCATTTGCTGATTCTCGACCTGCATCGTCCGACAAATTTTGCCCCCGAAGGAATTCACGGAGCGATCTGGGACGCAATGGATGAAGGTGAGTACCGACAACCAACCGATGAACCGCTGACGCTCGTTTCTTATGAAGCGGATCGAATCCTGGGCGTGACCGCGTACATCGAACCGCTCGCAGTCGGCGACACGCTTCCGGAAATGCCGCTGTACGTGAGCCTCGACGGCTATGTGTCGGTGCCACTGCAAGAGACCTACGACCGAGCCTTCGCCGCGCTCCCTCGACGCTGGGCCGATGTGCTTGAGCCGTAAGGCACATTGCTTCGCCAAAGGGGGTTGTGGGGCACGCGCCACAGGTTGTCACACTCACTTCTGCGTCCCCGACTTCTGCTCGCGCAGGATCGTCAGGTCGATTGCTTGTCCGGAATCGAGCACCACTTTGGCGGCGACGTTGCGAAGGATTTCCTCCATCACGTCGAGGTATTTCCGTCGCAGCGACAACTGCCGAGCTTCGGCATACGGGCGGCGGCCTTGCTGGTCGTCGGAGCGGAATTGAGCAATCAGCTTTGAAAAACTTTCTCCTTCCGCACGAGCGGCTTCGACTGATTGGTGGCGGAAGACTTCGGCGGAATCGATTGTTCGTTTTGCGATGGCGGAGGCTTCCGCTTCTCGTTGTTCGGAGTATGCACGAGCTTGGTTGATTGCCGTTTCTTTATCCGCTCGCGCGTTCATGACGTCGATGAATTCCGCCTTCACGCGGAGCGGCGGGGAGACATTCCCGATCGTGACATCATCGACCGTCAGTCCCAGTTGTTGCTCGCGAGCCAACGATTGCAGGCGAGACGTCATCAATTCGCGCAGTTCGTTTCGTCCGAGCGTGTGAGCAAAGTCGACACCACTGAGCAGCATGGCATCGGCTAGCACTGATTCGGCCAGCGTTCGCAATCGTCTTTCGGGTGAAACCGCCGCAAACAAGAATTCGTCGATCGCCGCATCCGACACTCGATAACTGACACTGATCTGAACGTTGAGGATGTTCTTGTCACCGCTGAGAAATTGAGCTTGTCGCGCCGGATCGACCGCTCGCAGAAATCCGCTTTGAGACGGTGCATCCAGTTCAAGGTTACCGACACTCAGCGTTCGAGCGGCATTCAAGTTGACTCGATCGACGACCGCCCACGGCCACGGACAATCGTAATGCCAGCCACTCGGCCACTGCCGAACTTCACCGCTTGGATTTCTCAACACCGAACCGAAACGACGCACCACTGCAGTCTCGTTTCCGCGCACGACGAAGAAGCCCGTGAGCAAATACGGCAAGAGAAGTACGGCGGTGATAAGTGTGATGCGTTTCATGAGGCGGTGGCTATTGGTCATTGATTATTGGTCGTTGGTCATCGGTCATTTCAAATCGTTGTGGCCGGTCTCCTGACCGAGCCACACACTTCCGACCGCAGGTCTCCCTTTCGCTGCGGGTCAAGATGTCCCACTACATCGTCCAATTGGTCATTCGGGAGACCTTCGGTCAGGCGTTGTGTCTCGGTTAGGAGACCGGACACAACGGCGATCTACTCACGGCAACTTCGGAGTCTCCTTCGACATCGGGACGTCGTTTGGCACTCCATCCGTCAGCAGTTTCAACATGCTGCTCGATGCCGAAAGCACGAGCGTTGTCTTGTCATTTAAGATTTTGCGATAGGCATCCAGCGTTCGTTGCAAGCGGTAGAACTCCGGGTCGGTGGCGTGAACTTGATTCAGAATCGAGGTTGCTTCCGCTTCGGCCTCGCCTCGGATGCGTTCGGCGTCGGCGTCCGCCTTTGCGATCAGTTCTGCGTGTTGTCGATCGGCATGACTCTTGATGACCGTGCTCTCGGCAAGCCCTGCGCTGCGGTAACGATCGGCGATCTTCTGGCGTTCTGACTTCATCCGCTCGAACACCGCTTGTTGATTGCCCAGCGGAAAGTTGATTCGCTTCACGCGCGCGTCGACGATCTCGATTCCCATGCGTTCGAGCAAATCTTCTCCGTCAGCTTTCCCTCGCTGCAGTTGCTCGCGAATTTCGTGCGAGAGGTCTTCTAGGACACCTGCTTTGTTTTCAGACGGTCCCGATTCCGAATCTTGAACTCGCAGCAAGTCACTCATGTCGAGCTGCCCGACTCGCGTCGCGACGATCGAACGAATTCGACTCTCCAAGCGAGCCGCGCCCGCTTCATGGCTGCCGAGAGACCGAAAGAATCTTGCGACCGGTGTCGTTGTACGACGGACTTCCAGTCCGTCGAGAATCGCGACGGACTGGAAGTCCGTCGTACGTTTCTCTTGCGACAGTGCCGCGTTAGGGCTTTGAGCGGACGACGGAGCGATGCGCCAGCAAACGAACGTTTCGACGGTGATGTTCTTCTTGTCGCGAGTGAAGATCTCTCGGCCCGGCGGATCAAAGAGTTGCACGCGCGAATCAAACCGTCGAGCAACACCGAATGGCCAAGGCCATTTGAAATGTAGTCCGCGAGATTCGGCCGTGTCGTAGACGGCGACAATTTGCCCCAATCGTTCCACGATGACGAACTCGGTTTCATCAACAAGGACGATCGAACTCGCCGCCGCTGCGAGCAGCACGCTCGCCGCAATGAATCCGATCGTTCGCCGCCAAAACATTGTTGGCGGATTTTGTTGTTCTGTTTGTTCTTGTTCCACGTTTTGGTTCCGCTAGTTTCTGTGGTGGACGCGTCTCGGGTCCGCGCCGACGCGAGACGCGTCGGCCACATTAAGGATCAGGCACCTCAATGGGTTGCAGTTGTTTTGCCGACGGACCAAGCGGCGGCATTGGCGGCGACTGACCCGGTTCGGTCAGCCATAAATGGTGTCGCCCGCGCAAGGCTGGGTCCAAGATCATCAGCGGTCGAGCGGCCAAGACTTGCTCGATCGTCGTCCAATACAGATGCAATCCCGTCAGCGTTGGGTGAGCGGAAAAGACTTTCAGAACGCTGTTGAACCGAGCTGCCGAACCAGTCGCGGCTTGCACCGTGCGGGTCTTCTCTCGGCGAGCAGTGAGCAGTTTCGCCGCAGCTTCACCGGACAGTAGTCGTTCGTTGGTATCGAAATTCTCCGTGAGCCGTTGCCACAAGTCGTCATCCAATTGCCAGCCGGTGACGCCGCCAGTTGTCGAGGCATCGGGCAATCGTTTCGCCGCGTTGACGCTGTCGGTCAAAACGCGAATCGCTCCCTCACCTGCTGCGCTCAGCACCTTGCGAGCGTAATAGCCTTCTGCCTCGTTGATGAATTGCTCGCGTTGTTCGAGTGCGTCGGCCACTTGTCGATAAGCCGGGACGACCTGTTTCGGCGGGTGAATGTCGAGCAAACAAAGCTCGATCACTTCGACGCCGATCTGATAACTCGTGACGAGGTCGCGAATCCGTTTCAAGCACTGAGCCTCAATCTCTCGCCGTCGACTGGTCAGCAATCCGTCCAATGACTCCGTCGCCGCAACTTCGCGGAGCACGCTTTCGGCGACCGCTCGCACAGTCTCGGCAGGACGCGCTGATGCGAATGCGAATTGCCGGATATCGCTGATTCGAAATTGCACTTCGCCGGTGACTTCGATCGGAACTTCTTCGCCTGTGAGTGTGAACGATTCGGGAGCGACCGGTTCATAGTCGCCGTCGCCATGCTCGCTCATCCATTCGACAGGTGCTCGATACACGCCACTTTCTTGAAGTGGAGTCGGAGCGGCTCGAAAACCGAGTTGAACCGAACGTACTTCCAAGACTCGTTCGCGACGAACGGTTTCTAGTCCGACCGGCCAACGCCAGTGCCAACCGGCGTTGAGCGTTGTCTCGAACCGACCGAGTCGTGTGACGACTGCTTGCTCATCGTCAGACAACATCGCGATTCCCGAACAGCACCACCACACGCCGATCAGCGCGGCCATCGAGCGGATGATCAACGGCCTCTGTTCGATGAACCCATACACGAGCCGCGTGGGGGAGAGTTGTTCGGTGAACCACTCAATGAATCGAGTCGCGATTCCCGAGACTCGTCCGAGCCGCGTTTCGTCCCAGCGTTCAAACCACAGTAAACGCATCGCGTTCAACATCACGGCCAGCGACGAGAGTTCGTGAAACACGGCTGCGATCGCCGGATTGATCCATCCGAGACTTCCCAGCAGCATTCCGAACGCATTCATGCCGAACGCGAAGACGAAAATGCTTTGTCGAATCACCACAACCAATTGACGTGACAGCCGCAGCAGTCCCGGCAATGGTCGCAGCGGATCTCCCATCAACACGAGGTCGCCAGCTTCTGCGGCGAGATCACTGCCAACGCCGCCAAGTGCTAATCCCACCGAAGCGGTCGCCAATGCGGGAGCGTCATTCACTCCGTCACCGACCATCGCCACGACATGTCCCGCTGCGATGAGTTCTTCGATCCGTTTCGCTTTGTCGGCGGGAAGCAGTTCCGCTTCGACATTTTCGATGCTGAGTTGCTCCGCCACGCGCCGCGCCGGTGCGAGCCGATCGCCGGTCAGCATCACAAAGTTGCGTACTCCGGCCGCTCGCAATTCATTGAGGACCGTTGCGGTTTCAGCTCTCGCGGTGTCTCTGAGGCCGATCGCGCCCAGCAGCATTTGATCGAGAGCCACGAGCAAAACTGATTGCCCTTGTTGCTCAAGCGAGACAAGTCGCTGTTCGACGCCGATGGAGAGCACGATACCGTGAGCGTCCATCAGGCGGCGGTTGCCGACAATGATTGTCCGCTTTTCTTGAGACACGTTTTTAACGTGC
Source organism: uncultured Planctomycetaceae bacterium (assembly GCA_903823545.1). Taxonomy (GTDB): domain Bacteria; phylum Planctomycetota; class Planctomycetia; order Planctomycetales; family Planctomycetaceae; genus SXKJ01. Next base: position 137 of record CAIJTL010000072.1, on the reverse strand, counting down.
TCCCCCTTTTGAATAAGTTGCTTGAGCACGTTGGAAACGTGCTCCAAGTTGTTGGCCCAAACACCCAGTTGCGAGTTTCGCACAATCGCGACGATCCCCGCACCCGGATGTGCGGTCAGTTCGTCCGCGCCGGTAAT
>CAIJTL010000071.1 GCA_903823545.1 uncultured Planctomycetaceae bacterium | reverse complement strand
AGACTGATGTCACTGGAATTACGGCGATTCGACTGGAAGCTCTCGCGCATCCGAGCATGGTCAAGAGCGGCCCCGGACGTGCTGAGAACGGCAACATTGATCTTACGGATGTCAAAGTCACGGTCGCCCCGAAGACCGACGCCAAGCAAGCGAAGGAGATCAAGCTGATCAACGCGATCGCGACTTACGAGCAAGGACCACATCTCGCCGTCAAGTTGGCCATCGACGGCGATAAGAAATCGGGCTGGGCACTTGATCCGAAGTTCGGACTAGATCACGCCGCTGTCTTTGAACCGGAAGCACCGATTGGCATTGATGGGGGATGCGTCCTGACGGTCACGCTCTCGTTCAATGGCAACAGCCGACACAACATTGGCAGACCACGGCTTTCGATCACAACTGCTCCGGGGCCGATCAGTTTGGATGGTGACGCTCATACTGCCGGTATTCCTGAATTGCTGGCATTGGCTCCCGAAAAACGTTCGCCAGAGCAATCAAAGGCGTTGCTGAATTGGTTCAAGCATCTCGACACCGACTGGAAGAAGCTGAATCAAGCGGTACAAGAAAGTTTGGCGAAAGCACCGAAACCGAAATTCGCAAAGGTCATGGTTTGTAGCGAAGGAGTGAAGCCGATTCGGCATCACACGCAAGGAGCCGACTTCTTCGAGCAGACTCATTTCCTGCATCGCGGCGACACAGTTCAAAAAGTGGATGTCGCCCCGCAAGGCTTCTTGCAAGTGCTGATGAGTTCCCCGGAGCGTGAGAAGACCTGGATCGAAGCGCCCCCAGCCGGATCGAAGACCTCGTACCGCCGGCGATCACTGGCGAATTGGCTCACTGACACAAAGCGAGGTCCGGGGCATTTGTTGGCTCGCGTCATGGTGAATCGTTTGTGGCAGCATCATTTTCATGTCGGCATCGTCGGAACGCCGAATGATTTCGGCGCAATGGGACAACGCCCAACGCATCCGGAATTGCTTGACTGGCTCGCGGCCACTTTGATGGCTCCATCGAAGGAGGGAACGCCAGCCGGTTCAATCAACCCCGAAACGGGAGCTGGTTGGAAACTGAAGGCAATGCACAAGTTGATCATGCTTAGCGCGACGTATCAGCAAACGACCGCGTTTGACGCGAGCAAATCAATGATCGACCCACAAAACCAATTTCACTGGCGACGCTCGCCACGACGACTTGAAGCGGAAGTGATTCGCGATGCGATGCTCACAGTCAGCGGATCGCTCGACGCGACGATGTTCGGCCCGGGAACGCTCGAAGAGTCACACAAACGCCGCAGCATTTACTTCATGGTGAAGCGCAGCCGACTAATTCCGATGATGCAACTCTTCGATTCTCCAGAACCGCTCGTGAGTGTCGGCGAGCGTCCTAGCACAACCATCGCGCCGCAAGCATTGATGTTTCTGAACAATCCGAACGTCCGCAGCTACGCCCAAAATTTTGGAAAGCGGTTGCTGCCAATCGCCGACAAGTCGCTCACTGATGCTGTGAAGCAAGGATACCTGTCCGCCGTCGGACGAATGCCAACGACAGAAGAACAAGCAGACACGGTCGCATTCCTCGAACAACAAGCGGCGTCTTATCAAGCGACTGGCAAATCGAACGGTCGCGAACTCGCGCTGTCAGACTTTGCACAAGTGCTGATGAGCTTGAACGATTTCGTCTACGTAGATTGAGTGATGATGTTGCCGATCAATTGGAATCCGTCCGCACGAGATCTCCGCTGGTTTGCGGGATTGTTGATCCCGTTTTTCGGCTTCATCGCCGGACTTTGGTGGCTACGCACCGGGCAAACGACCGGTCCAATCGCGATGTCGAGCGTGGCGAGTGTGATCGGTTTGGTGGGATTGGTTGCACCGAGTGCAGTTCGCGGAGTCTATGTCGCCTGGATGATCGCAGTCTGGCCAATTGGTTGGGTTGTGTCCCACGTATTATTGGCCGCGATATTTTTCGCGGTCATAACGCCGATCGGTTTATTCCTACGGGCGATTGGGCGTGATCCGATGCGAAAAACATTTGATCGATCAGCAAAGACCTATTGGATCACTCGACCTGCGGAAGAGCCGGATTCTCAGCAATACTTCCGCCAGTTTTAGTTTCACATCTCAGCCAGCCATACAGTCACTGTTGACCTGATTCGTCCGCGATGGCGATTCTCGCAGTACGAGGCAACTCTTATGACCGACAACAAACAGCCGCACGCTCAGAAATCAACACCGACCAACTTCGAGCAACAAGCCAATCAGGCAGAGCTGGGGATCGTGGCGGAGTTCGTCGATTTTCTAAAGCACAGCAAGAAGTGGTGGCTGACTCCGATCATTGTCGTTTTACTTCTGATCGGCGGGCTAATTCTACTGAGCGGTTCCGTTGCGGCGCCGTTTATTTACAGCTTGTTTTAATCGCGGCAATCGCCGAACAGTTTGGATACTCAATGCCGACGGCACCTGTTTGATGCAACGGAGTTGGGAGTCATTCCGGAAGCAGAGAGCCCATTTCAATTGGAACTGGACAGCGTCCCTCTTAAGGGCTCGGAATCGAGAAGCTGTCGAGTTCTGGTTAATTTGTCGGCTCCGACCAGATCGGCCAAAGACTTCAGGTCAAAATCCTTGGCAGCTCCGAAATTGATATTCGTCGCTTGTTTGCGGGCGTGTGAAACCTTGATGAGTAAGTCATTGCGTAAGTTTCATTTCACGCTGCGCCGGTTAACATCTCTTTGCCATTTGCGATCACGCTCGTGGTCGCTCCGCTCCAATTCGCTGAGGATTTACCGCCATGAGTAGGATTTTGCGTTCGCTTTTTCTCCTGACATTAATCGCCAGTTCGTTCTGCACGATGACGATTGCTCAAGAGCCAGCTCAGTCGTCGAAAAAGTCGGTGACTGCTGAGCCAAACAAGCACGAGGCCGCGATTCGTGCACTCGTCGGTCAATTTGTGACGACCTATAACGCTCACGATGCCAAGGCTCTCTCGGAACTGTTTCTGCCAGAAGCTCAGATCGTTGACGCGGACGACAATACCGTCCAAGGAAGAAGCGATATCGAAAAAGTGTTTGCTGGCACATTTGAGGAAAATCTTGAAACCAAGATCGAAATAACGATCGACTCGATTCGGTTCATCGGCGCCGCACTGGCTGTCGAAACCGGCTCTACTAAAACGTTCGACTCCCTCGGTGGAACCCCTGAACGAGGGCGATACACCGTGCTTCACGTGCAGCGTGACGGCAAGTGGTTGATGGGCCTGGTTCGCGATATGCCCGTTGAGCCGAGCCACAGAGATCATTTGCAATCACTGGCGTGGCTGGTTGGAGATTGGGTCGACGAAAGCCGCGAAGGTCTCGTCAAAACATCATGTCGCTGGGCTGACAACGAAAGTTTTCTGCTCCAAGAAATCACCATTCGCCAAGCTGGGCGTGACACGATGAAGATCAGCCAACGAATCGGCTGGGACCCACTCACCAAGCGGTTCAAAGCTTGGGTGTTCGATTCAGAAGGTGGATATGGAGAGAGCCTTTGGACGGCCACTGAAACGGGGTGGCTCATCAAAGCAACCACCGTGATGAGTGACGGCTCAACGGCATCAGCAACAAATTCAATCGAGCCGACTGGATTGGATCGCTATGTGTTCCGTTCAACGGATCGAATCGTCGGTCATAACGTACTGCCACCAGTCGAAGTCCACGTTGTACGACAACCACCACAACCAAAGTAGGGCTCGCGGATCATACCGCCGTTGCCACCGCAGCGTTGAGGCTAGTTCTCGTGTGAATGCAGGCAGCGAACGCCTCGTAACTCCCTTATTCAACTTCAATACTCCGATACGCCGGAGTTCACAAAACACACCCGGAGATTTTCCGATGACAAAACGATT
>CAIJTL010000070.1 GCA_903823545.1 uncultured Planctomycetaceae bacterium | reverse complement strand
GAATCTGGCGGCCATGCTCGATATGGCGTTTCAGTTGCTCGCGTTTTTCATCCTCACGTTCAAGCCCTCCCCAGTTGAAGGCCAAATCAACTTGAAGCTGCCGCCACCGATGCCGGTAGTCGGAGCGGCCAAAGGGCAAGCGGCTGGCGATAACAACAACAATCAAAATGCAGTGCAGGCTTTTGAGTCACTGGTAATCTCCGTTTTCTCAACGCCCGGCGGCAAAATCTCAACGATGGCGATCGGCGAAGCCAACGTCGCCGGAGTGAGTGCCCTTGAAGGCCGCTTGAAAGCCGTGCTGAGCGACGCCAACAGCCCTTTCAAGCAAGTCATCATTCAAGTCGCTTCAAAATTGCGATATGCCGAATTGATGCGTGTTGTTGATGTTTGCACGAGGCAAACGCTGCCTAACGGCGAAAAGCTGACGAAGCTGAGCTTCGTGGAATTGCCAACGGAATGAAGAGAAGAAGTGGAGCACGTTTCCAACGTGCCTCAAGAAACGCTGTATGATTTCGTTTTGGCAGGAGCACGATGAAATCGTACTCCACGAGATTTGTCACATCGACAGCTTTGTCGGCTAGTTCCGACGGAATGTCATCGTCATGAAATATCAGCCCCCCACACCCTCGTCCCATTTTCCTCGCCGGGAATTATTCCGGTTGATGAGCATGTCGATGTTGTTGGCTGTGGTGGGTATGGCCATGTATCGGGCGCGCGATCCCGGCATGTGGAAATGGCTGGCGGATGATGTTCATGACGATGCTGTCGCCAGCGAGATACCGCCGAAAAAAGTCGATGCGAAAAGCAACCCGGAGCAGAGTGTCGCAGGCGCTGACGAAGAGAGCGAAGACAAGTTCGTCGAAACGCTGGTGACTGGCCCGAATGACCAGCAACCTTTCGAGCAATCAAAGTCGGAATATCTTTTTCAGGCCATTAGCGACAAAGCTCCGTTGGCTGCAGAAGAAATGCCCGCATATTGGCAACTGATGCGATGGAGCATGACCGAAACCTTTGAGGATCTTTGGCAACGGGCTCGTAAAGATCTTTACTTCACGCATCTGGCTGAGGCTCCCGAGAAGTATCGTGGCAAGCTAGTCGGCATGAAGGTCAGCCTGCGTCGGGCAGTGGCTCACGATGAGGTCAAGAACTCAGCGGGAGCAAAGCAAGTTTATGAAGCTTGGGGCGTCACAAACGAATCACGGACCGGTTTGTATTGCCTTGTTTTTTATGACAAACCGCCTGAGCTACCGATTAGCCCGAGCATCCACGAAGAGGCTCAGTTCGTCGGATATTTCTTGAAGCTCTTTGCTTATGAAGATGCCTTGGGGAAATCTCGGTGGGCTCCGATTCTCGTCGGACGATTACGGTGGCGAGAAAACCCGATTCGCTCATCCCTAAAACGGCAACGAGAAGAACAAGAGCTCTGGCCGTGGGTATTTGGAGGTGCGGCCATAGTTGTGGTGTTTGTTGGCCTGTGGACTCGAAACTATTTGCGTGCGGGAGCCATGATCCACGCCGAAGAGGTAGTTGATCACGCGGCGATTGAAAATTGGCTCGACAATAACACGAATTCTGTTGACGACGGCATTGCGTCGGGGGCTGGTTGGACGGAATTCGTCGAGTCGGTGGAGGAGCCTCGGCCCGCTTCGCTGCCAAATCTTGAACGAAATTCTCTGGATGGGGATGTTCCAGACAGCCGACGTGCGTAACATGCTTCAAACTTTGACCGCCCACCAAGCGGTATCGCGGTTGATCGATTGTCTGAAAAGTGACTAGGTGATTTATGAATTACATCGAACTTCTCAAGTCGATTGTTCCAAGCGCTGCGGACCTTAAAGCAGGCATGAAGCAATGGATCGCCAAGGACGCCAAGTTCTGGGGAATTGCCCTCGGCATGCACGTGTTGGTGATCGGCGTTTTGGGCGTTGCGATTGGTGCGCCCGTCGCCAAGAAGCTGCTGCAAGAGGCGGTCTTCTTTGACACAGAAGTTGACACGGTTGTCGAGGAAGCTCCGATCACTCACTTTGAGGTGGGTGAAACGCCGATCGAGCCGACAGTGCTTAATACTGAATCGTTGACCGAGCCTCCGTCAGCGATGGAACAAGAAGCTCAATACAACGACAACAGCGCTGTGTTTGAGGAAGCGGGTGGAGGCATTGCTTCGACTCAGACGACCTCGCTCGGTGGACTTGGTGGCTTTAGCGTGACTGCGTTTGGTGATGGCCCATCAGTCAAAGGTCCTGGCGGCGTTGGTGTCGGTGTGGGTACTGGCGACAAAGCTGGTAGCGGTGGAGCCGGAGAAGGCTTCGGCGGACGTGGTTCCGGAAAACGCGAGGCGATCGCGAGCGGTGGTGGTACAGCAGACTCAGAACGAGCTGTTGGTGCCGCAACAAACTGGTTGGCAAAGCATCAGAACGCCGACGGAAGCTGGGGATGCAAAGAATTCGTCCGTCAGTGCAAAGACCCAAGCTGTTCGGCTCACGTTGGAAAAGAGGCTGCCGACTATCCCATGGCAGCAACGGCGTTCGGATTGTTGCCATTCTTCGCTGCCGGTCAGACCCATGAATCGAAAGGCCCCTACCAAGGAGTGATCCGCAAAGGCTTGATCTGGATGACTCAGAAGCAGGACCAGAAGACAGGGATGCTGGGCAGCGGCAGCATGTACGAGCACGGACTTTCAACCATCGCCCTCTGTGAAGCTTATGGTTTGAGCCACGACCAAAAGCTAAAGAACTCTGCGATGGCTGCGGTCAAATTCATCGAGTACGCGCAGAACGAATCATCTGGCGGATGGCATTACACCGCACGGCCTGCAACCGTCGGGGACACATCGGTCGTTGGTTGGCAACTGATGGGACTAAAGAGTGCCCAAATGGCTGGGTTGCCTGTCAACAAGGGAACCTTGGACAAAGCTAAAAAGTTTTTGGGGAGTGT
>CAIJTL010000069.1 GCA_903823545.1 uncultured Planctomycetaceae bacterium | reverse complement strand
CGGAAAGCCGTCTAAGATGTAACCGGTACTCATTTGGTTTTCGGCGGGGCCGGGAGTGTTCGACTTGGCGGTCATCGAGTGAATGAAGCACATATCGTCGGCCAGTTCCGCGAGATTCGGCAACAGCTCGCTCACCATCTTGCCCGACTCACCACGAGGTCGGAACGGCCAAATCGGCTTGATCAGATTTCCGTTCTCACCCTGAAACGTGATGAGCTTGTCGGAGCCGGGCATTGGCGTGTCGTGCCGCTTGACGAGTTCCGGCTTGTAATCAAACGTGTCGACATGGCTGACCGCTCCGGAGCAGAAGATGAGCAACACCCGATTCGCTCGCGGCGCGAAATGCGGCGGCCTCGCGGCATACGGAGCATCTGGTTTGACGAGTGGTCGAATCGGTGCGTTCGTCGGAGATGTTTCTGCTGCCGACGTTCGTTCCGTCAACAAACCTTGCGAGGCAAACAACGACGTCAGCGCGAGTCCGCTCAAGCCCTGAGCCGAATCGTTCAAGAAGCGGCGTCGGTCGAGCAGTTGCAAACCAGAAAGTGACAACGGTCTGTTAGTCATCATGTTGCTTCCGAAATCAAAACTCGTCGTGCCTCGTTGCCACGCAATGAAATTCGATAGCCACGGATTTCAAACTCCAACGGATCACCCAGCGGAGCCGCTCCGAGCGATTTGATCGCCTCGCCATCAGTCAGTCCCATTTCCAGCAACCGCACGGCGATGGCATCATCACCTTCAACGTCAATGACAGTAGCGCTGTCCCCTTCGGGAAGTCGATCCAACGTTCGTGGCACAAGAAGCTCCTTTACCCATTTGCAGTCCAGTGATGTTCTCTTTGGGTGGCCCCGCTTCGCGGTCTATACACGCGGAAGCGGGGTGCCGCAGGCACAAGAAACCCGGAGTGGACTTTGATTTCAAGTGGTCGCTTCCATTGGGAAACGATTCCAAGGAAGTAACGTTCGTTGAGAGCGGTTGTCTTGCGCGAGTTTCTTGTGCTGCGCACACCGCTTCTGCGACGCGGTGCCACCCAACTCATCATTTCGCCAGCAACTTGGCGATCAAGAACTCGTTCGCACTCGCGTACTTGTCGGACTTGGAGTGCCCCGGGATCAACAGATGGCACTCATGACCGACGCTGTCGGATTTCTCTTTGAGCTTCGCGCCATAAACCGGATGGTGGATTCCGTGTCCGGCATCTTTCGATGGCAACGTCATGTCACCGCCGTAGGTCATCAGCAATGGTGGATCTTTCGCATCGACGTGGTTGTAAGGGGAGAATTCCACGTAGAGGTCGTGATGCTTGTCGTAGTTTTTTAATGCTCCGTCGATCGTTGATTCGCCGACCGCCATGTTGATCATGCGGTGCTTGAGCACGTTCGGCCCAAGCCAGCCTTCGATGACTTTGGGATCAATCGACGTCTGGCCTGCTGACACAGCCGCAGCACAGACTCGCGTCGATTCTCGTAGCACTGGGTCGGTCGCTTTCGGATCAGCGAGGTCATCGTGCAACAGCAACCACATCGACGTGCAAGCGCCGGCACTCCCGCCGGTCAACGCGATGTGTTTCGTGTCGATGTTCCAATCAGCGGCCTTCGTGCGAATAAACTGAATCGCTCTCGCGGCATCATGCACGGGGGCCGGAAGCGGATGCTCGCCGGTCAGGCGATAATTGATCGCCGCGCAGGAGATTCCTTTGTCGAGAAATGGCTGGATTGTCTTGGACGTGTCTTGCTGCTTTTTGTCGCCCGCAACCCAACCGCCGCCGTGAATGTAGACCAACAACGGTCGCGGTCCGCCTCCGTCTGCCTTCCAAAAATCAATCACGTTTCGAACGTGTGGCCCGTAAGAAACTTCCGCATGTGTCGGAGCAAGTTGCTTCGGAGCATCGGCAGCGAACAGCGAACTGCTCACGAAAAACAGACAACACAAAACAGCCCAGAAGGATTTCATAAGTAACTCCCAAAGTGCGCGTTGAAGAACTGAGCCACCTGACGACTCAAGATAACGAACATCTTCTGAGAGTACCGCTCCAAGAGGCCAATGATGTTGAAATCAGATGTCAGTCCAACTGACTGACCCCGATGAGTCCTTCCGAATCTGGCAACAAACAACTCAGTCCCGATTCCGGAGTCATGCTGATTATGAAAGATTCGTCATAGTTCGGACTCGACAGTTCGATCTATGACGAATCGAATTGATGGTGATCGAACTCATTTCACTTTCGCGTCGACCGCAGGGACCGGTGGAATGGCAGTTCCCGGCGGGACTTGGACTGGCTCAACTTTGTTTTCGCATTGTGCACAAAGGTTTTCGACAACCCATTTGAAACTGGGGACCGATTTCGTGACGGTTCGTTTCATGAGCTTCTTTTTCGTGTAGACCTTGCCGCAGTTACCCGGGGTCCAATCGGTCCAGACGAGCTTCTTCGGTTGGGGACATGGAACTTTCGGATCCGAACTGTCACCACACACCATTTCGCAGTTTCGGCAGTTCGGTGTACTTGGCCCCGGCAGGCAGAAGTCTTCTGTCGCGCAGCCCCAGCAAGTTGTCGTAATCTTTTTGTTTTCACAAACGAGCCGACAGATCTTTTGGCAATTCTCGGCTTCGCCACAGTGAGCACAAAAAGCGTTCCCCGCACGAAGTCGTCCGGCAATCGTGGTGATCGCCGCTACTAATACGAGAAACAAGATCGCGTTTCTGTAGTGATGACCTCGCATAAGAATGTCCTTTATCGAAATGGTGTGTCGCACTCACTCTTCTTGGACAGCGCCGAAACGGTTTACCAGTTGAAATCAAAACGAGTTGCCAGGATGTCGGACGTCGTCCCGCCGAAACTGGCCTGCTTGCTCGTGACGGGATGAATCCAGTCAAACATCACACGAGTCCGATCGCTCCAGTACCAGTTGAAGCCAACCGTCAAATCGTTGTACGTCCCCTGATTGACGTTGTTGAGATCCAAGTAGGACCACCGAGCTTTCGCTTCCCATGCACCAAGGCTGTGACCGCCATCTACGGCGAACACATTATTGAATGGGGCATTTCGGCCGAATTGAGCACCGTGTTGACCAAAGCGTTCGTAAACTCGATTTTCGCCCGTCAAGAAGTAACTGAGGTGGGCATAGGCACCATACACGTTGACCGCACCGCCCGTTGTTCGATTGACGTTGGAGAGAAACGCTTCACTCTGGACGGCAGCTTGTCCCCACACACTGGCGAATTCGATATTGCCTGTTGTGTATGAGTCAGCGCTGATCGCACCGCTGTCGATGAGTCGCGGGCCTTCACGGATTTGTGGTCGGGCACGAAACCGGACGCTTTTGTCTTGGTCTTTTGTGTAAAGAATGCCGGCGCCCGTATGAATCAGATACCGGCCATTTGAAGGTTCATCATAATAAGGCAGCCAAGTCACTCGACCGCTAACGCGAATCCCTTGGTTATCATCAATTCGCTCCTTGATCGTATCGCTGATACTGTCAAAGAATGCGCCGGTCGTCCAAGTAAATCTCTGGTCGTCACTCGAGTTGTAGATTGCGACACCGACTTCGCGAT
>CAIJTL010000068.1 GCA_903823545.1 uncultured Planctomycetaceae bacterium | reverse complement strand
GTGGGCATCAGCCAACTTGGTCCCGTCAATCAGGACGTGTGGTTTGTCTGCAGACATCCCGATGATTCTCCCAAGTCGTATTTTTTAGTTTGACACCACAAAACGTTGCGTCGTGCAAATGCCTTAAACAACGAGAAACAGTTTCAAATCCAACCTGAAGCGTGAGCGAGAGCGATTCCAAACGTGATTTCTCGACGCGATCGGTCACGCGTCAGGTTAGTAAACCGGTTTTGAAACATCTTCTTGGTGACACTGTGCAATTCGCGCGGAACGTAGCATGACTGATCGAATCGCAACAATCTCGGTTTTGAGCCGACGAACATGAACGTAATTGTGAAGCGGGAGTCGTTAGTTGATCGAATTTATCTTCCTTTGGTGTGGGCTGGGGCTATTGGGGTCAACCATTGGATTCATCAAGAACTCAAGCACCCCGGCCGTACTACCATTGGATGTTTATTGACGCTCCCGCACGATTTGATCTTTGGGCCAATCTGGTTCTTGATTGCCCTGGCAGGAACGCCTCAAAAAGTTTGCGCGTTCTGCAAATCAACAATTCCGGCAGCAGCAACGGTCTGTGCCAAATGCACACGTTCGCTTGTTTAATAGTTCGCTCATCGCATTCAGAGGCCGCTGATGTCACGCCGTTGTCAGATCGTGTTTCTGTTGCTGTTGGCGGCGTTGCCCGTCTGCATTGTGACCAAAGAGTTTTCCACGGAGCATGGATTTCTGGATCTTCCAATGTTCGGCAAAACATTCTTGCCGCAAGCGTTGCCGATCGTTCGAGAGATCAATCCACCTGCCCGCTCTGAACATGGCTACGACGGACAATTTTACGCGCAGATCGCTTTATCGCCGCGACTTACTGATCCCGATCTGCCTCGTGCTTGCGACAACCTTCAATTTCGTGCTCGACGCATCGGCCTACCGACGCTTGCCTATTTCATCGGACTCGGTCAGCCAGTGTGGGTATTGCAGACGTACTCAGTACTCAACATTCTCTTTTGGGCGGTGTTGATGATCGCGTTAGCTCGCTTTGTTGGTTTTGAAGGAGTTCGCGGGCGGCTTCTGGCGGTCGCCATACTTTGGACGTCTGGAACGTTGACTTCGATCGAACGATCACTGGCCGATCTGCCGTCCGTCACCATTAGTTTTTGGGGACTGCTGTTGTCTGAGACTCAAGTGGTGACAGCGGGTGGGTTACTGGCTCTGGCGGCATTGTTCCGAGAAACCTGCGTCATTTCTTTTCCAGCATTGGTCTGGATTAATCGCGAGCATCCGCCACGACGATTGGTCTGGCTCATTCCGTTGCTGATTGCCCCGGTGACTGTGTGGTTTCTCTATGTGCGTTTACAGACTCCCCGACAGTCGCTCGAACTCAATCTCTTCACGCCGCCGTTCGTGAGTTGGTGGGCAAAGATCGCTCTACAATTAACTCGAAGTCCGACGCCATTAGTTGAACTGCTTGCACCGATCGCGATCGCAATTCAAGCGTCATATTTTGCCCTCCGTCCGCGATTAGGTTCGAGTTGGTGGCGGTGGGGTGTCGGTTGGGCCATGCTCGCACTTGTGATCGGTGCGCCGATCTGGGAAGAACAGATTGCTTATTGTCGCGTCCTGCTGCCGCTGACCGTTGCGTTCAATGTTCTGGTTTACCAGCACGAACGGAATTGGAGTTACCGGTTGTGGTTCCTGCTCGGAAACCTGTGGTTGTTCGAACGGGCCATTGTTTGTTCGCCTAGATGGCTTGATCGGACGTGCCTTCTATGGCTGGCGTTTGAGTGTTGGCATCATTGGGCTTCAACGAGGACTGCCTCATCGGCGGCAAAAACTTTGGTGTAGTTATCCGTAAATCTCATGAGCCTGCTTGTGCTCAAGGCGTTTGGCACGGATCAAACCGCCAGCGATCTTTTCGCCATTCGGGTCGAGATAGACTCGTCC
>CAIJTL010000067.1 GCA_903823545.1 uncultured Planctomycetaceae bacterium | reverse complement strand
TTGTGTCGGCTTGAGCTTGCTCTGTTGTCTTACCTTCTTGGGCAATCGAGCGGGCTTCGAGAAGGCCGCGATTCACTTCCAGAATGTTTGCCAGTGATTCGCCAGTCAGTTCAAACCGAAAGTCGTCAAGCGTCGGCTTCGCTGTGGCAGTCGTGGTTGTGGCGGTCGTCGTTGTCGGAGACTTGTAAAAATCGACGAGGCGTTTGCAGAGGTCGACTGACGAGGACATCACGAACTTGTCACCCACTCGAGCCGAAGCTGGCATGAAATTGAAAATGATCGGGAGCGGGTTTCCCTTCGGCTTCTGTCCGTATTTCCCATAAGTGATTTGGACGTCCTTGTAACTTTCCGAAGAGAGCACCCACGGCTGACGTCCTTGTTGAGCCGCGTTCAGATTTGTGATCGTCGAGATCGTCTGAAAGAAGAGGTTGAGGATTTCTGATCCTTCATCCGGTTTGGCCAAGTCGATGATCAATGCGAGTCCAGGCAGTTGCAGGCCAGGTTTCCCTTGTAGATGGGCGTAATCTTGCGGCGCTGCCAGGAATGTCAGATTGCGTCCGAACGTCGGCAGGATGTCCGTCCCGAAGTCGCGGCTTGGGAGCAGATTACCCAGGCCCGTTTCAAACTTGTCGAACTCCGGCAACACCTTCGCTTGCAGCAATTCTTCGCGTCGCTTGTACCAGCCTGCGAAATCGCGATGCAGTGTGAAGCCGCCGATCAGATTTGGAACGGTCGGCAAAGACGCGGCATCGGGCTTGTCGGCGGCGGCGAAGAGCGGCTGATACTTTTCACCAATTGAATCTGGCTTTCCGGCAACGGCGTTCGTCAACAAAAGACGTTCGTTGTTCAAGTCGAGTGTTGAGCCGAAGAACGGACTGTGATTCACAAGCTCAAAGAGTCCGCCACCAATCAGCGACGCGAGTGGGTTATCAAGCTTTTCTGGGCCGAGTCGTCCCCCTTTTCCTTTCGCGATGAAATCCAAATTCAGAAAGCTGCGGACTAGATGCTGGTCGCCCATTTGTTTGGTCATCGCCACAAAAGCCGCATCTTGGCCGAGTGATTTCTGAGTTTCAGAGGTTCCGCCCGTCAGCAACGAGACCGTGCTCGTTATCAAGTTCTGCGTGCTCGCGAGGACGACCCAGTTATCTTTATCTGCCACGAACAGCTTGCCGTCGTAATTCCTCAGTGAAGATCCAGACGGACCTTGTGACGCTTGAGTCTGGTCGCCGATGAGCACCAGCAGCGGATCGAGTCGCTCACGAATCCGATTGAGCGACGCAGCCTCTTTCGCTTGAACGATGATGACCGCATCCGGCTCCTTACGTCCTTTGTGCGGATACAAGGCCACCGAAATTCGATGTCCGAGCAAGGTCTTCGCCAACGTCCACAAATCCATGCCAAGTTGAGTCTCGATCAACTTGCGGCCTGCGTCCGCTTTCTTCCCTTGAGGTGACTGATAAAACGCTTGCACCTGCGGATTGCCGGGGAGGCTGGCGACGATCGCCGAGTTCTGAAGTTTCTCGATCCACGGTTCCAAGCCAGAGACTTCCGCAAAGAAGACTGCACCGCTCGGCGTTGCATTCGCCAGATTGACGTCCGCAGCACTCGCCGTCACCGCTCCGAATAAGCCACCAACAATGGCCAGTGATATCCAAATCTGAACTCGAACCACACAACGACGCAAATGCAGCATCTCAAATCTCCCTCAATGAAAATCACTCGCATGTTTCATACAAAGACTCTAACCATACCCATGCGACAGACAACCGGTTTCAAGTTGAGCCACCTGCGAACGGGAACCCAATCAAGCATTCATTTCTGTGGTGTACGCGGCTCGCGTGCAACGGATTCAGCGACAGATGCTGCACGCGAGCCGCGTGCGCCACAATTCTCAACACGAACTGTGGAACGCCATCTTTTTGTCCCTCATCTTTTTGTCAGCAATTTGCCGCCAGTGGATGGCACAGCCGGACTGCGGATGAAGACAGGGCACTTCACGTGGCTCAAGAGTAAATCGCTCTAGGCTCATTCACCGAATCCGGATTACTTTCACCATCGTTGGCCCCATAGATTGATTGGAAACGGAATTTCGTGATGGCTCACCAAAATACTGACGTGCAAACGCAAAGTCCCTCGTTGAATTCGCCTATTGAGAACGTGGATCGTCCGGTGCGAGTGCTCTACATCATGGGTGCTGGCCGCAGCGGTTCGACGCTTCTGGATAGCGTCTTGGCAAATCATCCCGACGCTGTCGGTGGCGGCGAATTGGTGAACCTCCATAGTGCCGGCTGGTCATCGAATGAAGTCTGCGCGTGCGGAAAGCTTGGTACGGAATGCGACTTTTGGACGCGAGTTCGTTCCGCTTGGCAACGCCGAGTTCCCGATGCGACGGTCGCCAGTTACATCGCTTTGCAAAAACGATTTGAATTTCCGCATTGGTTCGGTTTGATTCAGTTCGCTCGGCTGGCAAGGCAGCGATTCTTTCCGAGCCTCGCATTTAAGACGTATCTGCGACAGACCGAGGCGTTGTATCAAGCAATGGCGGAAGTCAGCGGGCGTTCGATCGTCGTTGATTCGTCCAAGACACCGATCCGGGCCGCAGTGCTGTCACGAATTCAGGGGCTCGATCTCCGTTTGATTCATCTCGTGCGCGACGCGCGAGCGGTTGCATGGTCTCGCCGCAAGTCATTGGCGGCCGATCAAGCGGCTGGAGTTCAGACGACGATCAAACCGCGACCTTCCTGGTACTCAGCCGGTTATTGGGCGTTAATCAATCTGCTGTCGATGATGGTCCGACTGCTGAGCGGCAGTCGCTCCTTGCGAATGCGATACGAAGACTTCGTCACCGAACCGAAGCGAGAACTCGAACGACTTGGCGTGTTGTGCGATTTAGATTTCACCTCGACAACCAACGCACTGCTGCATGGTGATCCGATTCGCGTCGAGCACCCGATCGCTGGCAACCGCATGAGGATGGGGGGCTCAGTGCGACTGAAGCCAGACTGGGAATGGCGCGATCGCCTCCCCAATCGCGAACAAGCGATCTGCTGGCTCTGCGCTGGCTGGATGCTTTGGCTCTTCGGCTACTCACGCAACTGCAACACCGCCGTTGCAGACAATGTCCCCATGCAACCCGCGAACGCACCTCGGCCAATTTGAGTGTTTGAGAATTAACCCGACGCGTCAGCGAGGGCGGATGCGTCATAGAATTTTGAATTTGAAATCGATGCGGTTTGAAACGCCCGCCCTCGCTGACACGTCGAGTTCGTGTAGAGCCAGTTCATCGTTCCCACGATTTCAGCTCGCCAAGTAAGCGGAGCATTTCGTTTCGCTTTCGCTCAAACATGCCGAACAGGGTCAGCACGCCCAAACCCAGTCCAATACCGAAGGCCCACCAAGGCCAGGTGTGATTGATGGCGTCTGCCGCGTGCCAAACCATGCTGACCATCGACAGCAAGAGGAACGACGATCCCAGATACAAGAACGAACGGACTCGCAACATGATCCCGGCGAGCACTCCTCCCACCGACAAGACCATCAGCACAACCGGCAACCAGAAACTCTGCGAAATGCCGGTCAGAAACATTTCACCTGCCGAGCTGACATAGATCAGCGTGATCGCCGGATATCGAATCGCGGCCAATTGAGCGTCGGTCAGTCGTTGTCGATTCCATTGTGCTGCGGCCAAGACAGAGAGCGCCGGTGGTATCAGCCAGATTTGCGGTCGCACGAGCAATTCGAAGCCATGCTCTGACCACATTGACCACAGGCCGACGTTTCCCGCTAACGCGGCTCCCAGCAAGTACCAGAACGATCGCCGTCGCAGATTTAACAGCACATAAACCAAACCGGCCACGAAGAGCACTGTTGAATAATCCGTCTGCGATGTCGTCACCCAAAAACCAAGTGCCGGAATCAACGGAAGCAGCGCGGCAGAGTTCTGCAACGGCTCAGACAAAACATTCAATCCCGCTCGCTGACAAAGTTCGCTCGCTCCAACGCCAGCAAACGCAATCGCCATCACCACCAGCGGCCAGTACGGCTGCAAGTACCCTCGGAACAGTTCCGGCATGGAGAGATACAAGTGCAAGAAGAGCAACGCGGTCACGACCTCGGCGGCGTAGATGCAAAGCTGACGAAATGAATTTGGAGCAGGCCCTCTGATGGCGATCGCCAGAAGCGCTGTCGTCATTCCCACCAATGCAATCGCCACGAGTGCGATCTGTGGCCCTGTGATCGGACACCCGTTGACAGGATCAAACCAAACAACTTCTTGCCCCAACGTCGCCGCCAGCGCGAGTCCAGCGAAAAATCCAATTTCAATCGAACCATGAGAAACAGCTCGTCGCCAATCGCTCGCCGCTGGAATCAATCTCGCGATCAACACGCTCAAGACGAACACCGTTGCTCCGAGTGCTTCGAGTGCGCGGATTGAACGCTGCAACCAAAAATCAAATCGAGGCTGCGGTTCCATCCAAGCCCACAAGAACTCCACCGCCGCAATCGCAACGAACCAGAATGTGACTCGCTGAAATAAGTCGCGCCGCTTTGAACAAGCCATCGCGGCCAATGCCGGAACAAGTAACGCGATGCTCGCGACACTCGTCATTCGCAACGAAGTTTGAGCAAACGACAGGACCGCCACGCACGCTAGGAAACTCACGATGATTGCCCATGCGAGTTGAAGATTCGTGAGCCATCCCTCAGCTCCGTCGCGACGTTGTTGCCAACTGGTGCGGAGTGAAAGGACGCTAGAACCGGCCTCACAACTAACCCGAAGTGTCAGCGAGGGCGTCGGAAGATCCAACGTGGAATCGCCCTCGCTGACGCTTTGGGTTAGTGGGCCAGTTTTCAAATCGCTTCGAGATAGAAAGTCTTCTGATGCCACTCCGCTCGGCTGTTCAATGTTTCCAGGCTCCTTCTGCAACCACCGCGACAACGCCCACCACGCGGCACCGACGATGGCCACATCTGCTGACACCAAGCCAATCATCCAGACTGTCCAACGTTCTGACATCGGCACCGTTTGCGATTCGAACACCAACAACAGACCCAGCCAGATTGAGCCATAAATCCCCGCGACCGTTGTCTTTGAAAATCGATCCCATGCCGACACCGCGAATGTCGCAGCGATTCCAAACCAAAGGAGTCCGCCAGCGATCGGATGCACGTTCCAAAACAGTTCGCGAGGATCCTGCACCGCCCGATGGGCCAAACCCGCATGAGCAAGCAAGGCCCCCAAAACAAAGATCATCGCAGCACCTAATGCAACTCTCGCTCCCTGCCGACAGGCCGAAACGTTGCTCGCCAAATCAAAACGCTCGCCCCGTTTCCACTGCCACCACACTTCAACGACCTGCCAAGCCAACGCCGCCAACGAGAACGAGACCAAGCCCGCTTCCCACCAAGTGACGGTCTCCAATGTTGCACGAGCAAACCAAACTCCAGAAACTGGCCGCCAAGCCATCACGCTTGCCACGACCACGCTGACCATCGACGCAGCCACTCGCTGCTGCGACCGAGTGATGATCGCCAACACCGTCACGCACGCCGCGACGATCGACATGCCACAGACCGGCCATGCTACCGATTCAAATTCAACGAATTCCCGCAAACACAACAACGAGACACCAACCAAAGAGATTTCGGCCCAGCGCACGGCGTTGATATTGTTCGTTGCCAATGACTGCGGTTCATCTACGGCAGCCAACGACGGCAATCGAGGCAAGGCATTCGACGGCTTCGCAAAAAACGATCGAAGCACTGTCAACCAAGCAATGCTCACGACAGTCATTGCGTTAAGCGCCACCGGGCCTTCAATCATTGGAAACAAGACAGCTACCGCCAGTAACCACAGCGAACAACAAACATCGACGCCTCGATAATCATTGGGGCCGAATCCCGCTCCCGGTACAGGTGGTTCATGGATTCTTGTTGATGTACGCGACTTCAAGATCGCTCTCATCATTACTACCAAAGTCCAACCCACCGCGACCACGAGCCAACCACCGAGCCAGAGGTGAAAAACATTCCATCCGTCCGCCGAGCTTGTGTTGCTCCAACCAGCGAGCGTCACTGCAATCGTCGGTGCCCAGCAGAGCGACGCGACTCCGACGACGTTGCTGATCCGCGAACAACTTCGTTCGGCATAGTTGCCCACTGCGATCAACAACACCCAACCGAGATGGCCAGCGAACGAGCCAAACGGGTTCAATGCCGCTCTGTCAGGATGCGACGGGTTGCTCCACAACAGAACTGCGACAAACAGGCTCACCGCGACAGCACTGCCCCAAGTCCAAAGCTGCTGCCAGAACCACGGAGTCACCGACCAGCGGGTCGAATCTCGTCCGAAGAGCGACGGCGTCAGAGGGCCCAATTCGTCTCGTCGCACAATCCAGAACAGCGAACATACTCCCGCACCAACTGTCATCCATTGCAGATACATCGGCAGCATCCGCGTCTCGATCGCGACCGGCGACACCCACAATCGGATGAATGCTCCGAGCACGATTGCCAAACAAACGATATGCGAGGCCGCAAACATCAGCGTCGCGGATCGCTCGCGGCGTGCTTGCCTGACGAGCCATCCCGACCACAGCAACAGCGGCATCAGCAACATCAATGGCTGTGCCAGCGGAGCCTGCAGTTCTTCGACAGGAAATCGCGACCAGCGCATCGCGTGGATTTCTGCGTTGGCAACGATCAACAACAACACCGGAACCAAGCACAGCCAGCCAACGACACCTTGCACGTGACGAGCAGACTTCAATACCCGCTCGCGTTGAGACGTTCGACCGCCGCGTTGGTAGAAGAGGCATCCAAGCCAAACGCCCCCCATCACAAACAAGCCTCCCAACGTCAGCCACCAAATGATTGAGTCCGTCACAGCGATACTGCTGCTCATCAAGATCGCGTTCAACAACAAGCCACTCACGCCCGCAGTCACCAAACAGACGAACGAAACTACTCGACGTCGCTCGCAGAACGCTCCGCAAATCGCTGTCATCGCCACGGCTGCGACAGCCCACCAGGAGCTTGGCTCGAAGTACGGCTGCGTCACCGTGGCGAGAACTTTCGGATCGTCCAAGTATGCCGACGTCATCCAGGGCCACGCCGCTTCAGGGAGCGCGAACATCAGCAGCATGAACACGAACCGCACCACTTCCGACAGCCACGGAAAGCGAACCGGTTTCGGCACGCGGCATTTACGCGAATAGCCTCTGCGCCAGGCGACGAACAGCCAATGTCGAGTGATCTCTTCCAGCATCCAGCTCGCACCGCCCACTCCGATCAATGGCAACGCTATGCGGTCCCAACGCCACTGCGTCGGTAGCCAATTAATACGCGGCATCTGTGACATGATCAGCGGCCAACAACCAGTCCACGTCGCGGCCAGCAACACGATTACCGACACCGGCAATACCCAGCGATCGACTTTCCAATCGCAACAGCGGGCCAGCACGGCGAACCTTCCGCCGAATCGTCGCCACAGCAGCCACGGCATCGTTGCGATGCCGAGCCCCGTAACCTGCCAATGAAAGTGCCTCACATCCACGATCGCGTCTATCAAGCTTCCGTGTGCGAGCCACCACGGTTGGTCTTGCGCGAATGACGCGACTCCGAGAATCGTGGCGATGAAGCCGATCGCTTGGCTCAACGAAAAGACGTTTCGTGATTGCCACAAATGAGCTTGGCCGAGACAGAGCGCGGCGATCCAGCCGAGGTAAATCGCATGTGGTCCAAAGTCGCCCCAGACTTTCCACGGCATCGTCAATAACGCCACGACCGTCGCTCGACCACTGGCCGTTGACCAAGGTGTGACGAAGCGGTTGCGAAACTTTCCAACAACAGCACTTCCGAATGACCACGTCGCAAACGTCAGCAAGCCGACCACAATCGGTCGAGTTGGCAATAGACCGGCGGAGTCCAACCAACTGCGAACATGTTCGTTCCAACCCAACGAATGCAGAAACACTCCCAGCCAAACGAGCGTTCCAGCCCAAGCCAGTTCGACTCGTTTCAACCGCTCATTCGCAATCATTCCGACAATGCCAAACAACACAAAGACCACCGTCGCCAGCGAACGATCAACGCTCGGCTGCGACAAGTTCGGCCAGAACCCGGCGTATCCAGCAATCGCCAAACTCAACAACGCCATGCCGCCAGAGGCAAAAAGGTATGAGTTCGTCGTGTCGGCATCAGAAGTATTTCCCAATTGCCGCCGAAAGAGGCCGCCTAAAGACGGAACTACGAACAGGGCGGTGAATGCCGTGAGCAACGACATCAGAGAGACAACGATCCCGCTTCGTCCTAACAGCAACGTACTCATCAACGATCGATCCGCTGCAATGCCAGCTCCTCCGATCGCTTCACCGTATTGATGAAAGGCAATCAAACCCGCCAAGGCGAGACATTTCAGCGCGGGAAAATGCAGAGGTGCCAGTCCAGTCGCGAAACCAAACCAGCTCAGTACGACGAAGTTCACCGCACCGACAGCGATCAAGCGATCTGGGTTCGGCCAGGCCAAGACGACGGCAGAAACCATCAGCGACGCGCCGATCAAAGTGACTGCTGTTGCCGCGATATCGCGGCTGGTCATCACCGGCACTTTGGCCAAAGCAACGGCGTCGGCTCTCTGTTGTAGAAGAGTGGGTGATGAAGTCGGCGAAGGAACGCTTTGTGAAACGAAGATGGGAAGGAACCGGCTGATACCGCGACGTTCGCCCGATTGGGTTGGCAACAATCGCACGGCCGTTCCAACGATCATCGCTGCGGCCAAACTCAAGCACGGTGACAATCGGCTGAGCGTGTCGACAATCGCCTGCGACTTCCACAGCAAAAGCCCGAGCGACACCAACAAAGAAAAAAGAGCAATTCCCAGTAAGCGATACAAACCTTCGACGCGTTGATCCGTCAGCCGCCGCCACTTCGCTGCGAAGAACGATTCCTTCAAGAGCGCGATCGAATAGGTCGCCAGCGGCAACGCGAACAGCCCATTTAACGACCAGGTGCTCAAGCCGGGCACCGTTTGCCGTCCAATGACCAACTGTCCGATTGCACTACCGAGAATCGCGACGGTCAGTGACAGAACGCCAAAGTGCATCAACTCGCGAGCACCAGACCACGCAATCCAGCCATAGGCGATCACTCCGATCGTTACCGCGACGACATACAACGGATCGGTGACCGGTCGCTGATCAGACAAGGCGATCGCGGCCAAAAAGTTCAACGGCACGAGCAGCAATGCAATCGTCAGCAACCCTCGACTTGTCGTTTGCAATCGCCAATGTCGCAGTGTGTAAATTCCCGCTCCGTGAATTGCTGCCGTCACACCTAAGAAGCAGAGAGCGGGGAAATACGGAATCGCGTTTCGCAACGTCGACCACAGACTGATTACTAATCCGACCGAACTCCCGACGATTAGCAGACCGGCCAGCAATTCGCCCCAACGAATATTCTTCTTCTCCAAGAACGCTTGCAGCCAATCGGTCCAAGCAGACCGAACCGGTTCCGGTTTGATGGGTTTGCCAGCAGAAGTGAGTTGTTTCGGCAACCCGTCGATGCCAGTCGACACCTCGACGGACGCTGACGCTGCTCGCGCCACCTGGCCATCTTCTTCTCCCGTGCGGCCAAGACCGGTGGCCTCGAAGACTCGGAGGCATCCGCCGGCGACCGGATC
>CAIJTL010000066.1 GCA_903823545.1 uncultured Planctomycetaceae bacterium | reverse complement strand
ATGGTTTCGCTCGAAGGGATCACGGTCGGGGCGTCTTGGGTGTTTGCGGCGGTCTTGTTGCGACACAGTCGAGTGGCAATGCCAGCCGGGGATGTCTGCGTGTTGGCGTTCTTCACGTGGGCGGTTTCGACGAAGGTTCGCATGGTGGCGTGGTACGCGCCGGTGGCCATGTGGGTGCTGGCTCCACATTTCGCGGAAGTGCTCGTGCGAATGGAGTTTGATCGCTGGCGACGTGAACTAGCTCCCGTCTTTGCCGCGAGATCGTTTCGTTGGACTGCGGTGATCGGATTGCTGGCGTGGGTGACGATCTGCTTCACGCCAGTCAGTCGCGTCGTCTTAGGCGCAGGAAAACAACGCGAAGAGCGGCAGCTTTACAGCAAAGGGACGCCGTTGGATTTGACTCGCTATCTGCGCGAGCATCCGCCGCAAGGGATGGTCTTCGGCCCGCAGTGGTGGGGCGATTGGCTCGTCTGGCAAGGTCCGCCGCAGATGAATGTCATGGTGACCACGAACGCCGTGCATGTGGTGCCGCCGCGAGTTTGGAAAGATTATCTGCACATCGCGAACGCACTCGGTTCCACAGAATCGTTGTTGACTCGCTATCGCATTAACACGGTTGTCGTCTGCAAAAAAATGCAAATGGGCCTCGTCCGCTTGATCTCGGCGAGTCCGAATTGGGAAGTGACTTACGAAGACGAAGTTGGGCTCATTGCAGTTCGCCGCATCGCGAAGTCAGTTCCACCCGTTGAGGACGCGTGCTCGCATGAGAGCACAGATGACGGGCATGAGACGATGGTGGATGAAGTGGATTCACAGAAACAATGACTTGAGGCGGCGAAGCCGCAGCCAGACTAACCCGAAGCGTGAGCGAGGGCTGATACTTCGCAGGCATAGAATTCACGATCGCTGTCACGTGAAGCGTCCGCCCTCGCTCACGCTTCGGGTTAGTGAAGTCAGTCCGATTGGGCTGACGCCCTCCGGCTTACCGGGATTCCTCAGCGGAAAGACCATGCGATGAATGACAACGAAAAGACAATCACAGCTTGGACTCGACGCGGTGCGGTGAGCGTGGCGTTGGTGGCGCAGTTGTTGGTGGCGGGAGCAACGGCGACTTGGGGCGTGCATCGTTATCAGGTCATTCAAGCGGAGAAGACTCCGCCGCAACCGGTTCTGGAGCCGAAACGTTATGAGCCGCGTTACGATCGAGCCGAGGTGGTGTCGGATGAGCAACTGCAACGGACGCTGTTGAAGTTGCAACCTCGCTTGCGCATTGGGAAGCCGCAGATCAATCACGTCGATCACGCGCTGCGATTCTGGGGCGTCGAAGCGAAGTTCACTGATAAGAACAGTCTGTCTGGCGAAGAGATGCGGCGGCTATTGCTCGATCATCGTTCGTTTGTCGGAGCCTGGGGAAAGAAAACAAAACCGTTCTTGTTGCCGCAGACACGCGACGAAGTCGAACTGCTCGCGTTTCGGACGAAATCAGGTGCTGCCACAGCTAGTCACGTCGATCACACATTGGCGGCGCTCGCGGAGTGCGGCACACCACTTGATTATCCGGTGCTGACACCGAAGGGGGAGTTGCCGTTGCGAGCGGCGTTCGATCAAGCGTTCCACGAGTTCAGCCTCAATCAAGTGGAGTACGAATGGTCGACACTGGTCTTTCTGCATTACTTGCCTCACGCCGAAAGTTGGTTCACGACCGAAGGGCAACGAGTCACGTGGGACTTGCTCGCTGATCGGATGATGCGCCAGCGTTTGGCTCACGGAGTCTGCTTTGGACAGCATCGCTTACACGCACTGGCGTTGATGTTGCTCGCTGATGAAGAGCAACACTTTCTGAGTGCTGATGCACGCCAGCGAGTGATCTCGTACTTGCAAGATGTGACGAAGCGGTTGGTCGCCACTCAGCACGCTGACGGTTATTGGGACGGACGATGGCCAGGAGACGAAGCTGATGGACCGCAACCCGAAAACGTCAGTGGACCATTGGGGCCAGTCGCCGATCGCTTGCTAGCAACTGGCCACACACTGGAGTGGTGGGCATTCGCTCCGCCAGAAGTCTTGCCGCCCGAAGAGACGATCGTCCGCGCCGGACAATGGCTCGTGCAGTCAATCGACAAGCTAAGCGACTCCGAAGTTCGCCGCTACTACACGTTCCTCACTCACGCAGGCCGATCGCTGGCGTTGTGGCGCAGTCGCCGACCAGCCGACGTCGTGGCGGCGAGCAGTTCATCAAACTGATGATGGGATGCGGCATGACGGCTCATGATGACAGCAAAGTGTTGGATCCCAAATCGACGTTGGGTCGTTCGCACTGGCCGCTGCTCGCCTCATTGCTGTGGGGTGTCGTGCTTTCGTTTCTGGTTTGTCGGACATTTTTTCTGTTGCGACATGGCCAATTCTTTGAGAACCACGACAGCGACGGATATGGCTTGAGGCTGATCGAGTTTCGCGACGCCCTTTGGAATGGAGTGCTGTTCCCGCAATGGTGCGTCCATTTTCGTGGCGGACTTGGTGCTCCGTTTTTTAACTATTATCAGCCGGGCTTTTTCTACGTGGCGAGCTTGGCACCATCATCGTTGCCGGTAGCCCAGCAAATCGGCTGCGCGGTTCTCTTCTTTTCGATAGTTGGCTACTGCGGCATGTTGTCTCTGTTGCATCAGCGATTTTCCGTTGCTGTTGGAACGCTGGCTGGAACGTTTCTTCTGACCGCTCCATACATCCACACCGAGCTTTACATTCGTGGGGACTTCTCTGAGTACGCGGCGATGATGCTGGTTCCGGCAGTCTTGGCGGCGATTCTGCAGTTCTGCGAGGAGCCATCGCGATGGGTCGCAATCGCCAGCGCTGTTTTCGCGGCAATGGTTGTGATGACGCATCCAGCGATCGGCATGGTCCTGTTCGGCATGTTGGCTTTTCTTTTTCTCGTCGCAACTAGCTCACAGACAACGTGGAGTTGGGCAAGACGCGGATTCACATTGCTCGCGATCGCGACT
>CAIJTL010000065.1 GCA_903823545.1 uncultured Planctomycetaceae bacterium | reverse complement strand
TCGAATTCAAGGTAAATCGCATGCACTTCTTTCTGACAACATGGCATTGTTGTCACGACCGTACCAATGGATTGCTCACCCATTTTGTCTGACAAATCGTACCACCAAGCGACGTTCGGGTCTTCTTCTTTAAAGTGATCTAATTTCAACCGTGCTTGGCACGCAGGGCATATCACTGCCTCTAAGTTTTCACCTTGGTCAATAAATTCAACCTCATCGTAAGTCTCTGCTTCAAATTCTTCGCCGTCGGGAAAGAACGATTTCAGCAGTGCAAGCGCCTCCTTGTGAGTCTTTCCTGAAGGAACAAAGTCCGGCGAACTGGGAATGATCTTGAGATAATCGACGGACATGTGTTTGTTGGCCGAGGAGGAGGTTGCACGGGATTATGTAGTGATGAGCTTCGAGCTTGGCGTTCAACCACAGGCTGGCAGCCTTTGGCAACGGTTACGCACCGCCCTCTTTCTTTTGGGCTTTCGCCCAACTGTCGCGGAGAGTGACCGAGCGGTTGAAGACCATGTGGTCGGGCTTTGAAACCTTTGCGTCGAGCGAGAAGTAGCCGAGTCGCTCGAATTGGTACTTGCTGCCGGGGGCCGCTTCTTTGAGGCTCGGTTCGACCCACGCTTGGGGGATGACTTCGAGCGAATTTGGATTGAGCGTTGTCTTCCAATCGACACCGTCGGCGACGTCGTTGGGATCGGGTTGTCGGCAGAGGTGGTCATATAAGCGAACCTCCGCAGGCAAGGCGTGTTCGGCGGAGACCCAGTGCATTGTCGCTTTGACTTTGCGACCGTCGGGCGAGTTTCCTCCGCGAGACGCCGGGTCGTAAGTGCAACGGACTTCGGCAACCTTGCCGTCGGCGTCTTTCACAACGTCGGTGCAAGTGACGAGGTAGCCGTAACGCAATCGGACTTCGCGGCCGGGGCTCAAGCGGAAGAACTGCTTCGGAGGATTCTCCATGAAGTCGTCCTGCTCGATGTAAAGCGTCCCAGAGAACGGCACCTTTCGCGAACCGGCACTTTCATCTTCGGGGTTATTCACCGCGTCAATCCAATCAACTTCACCCGCTGGCCAGTTCGTGACCACGAGCTTCAGCGGACGCAGAACGGCCATCACGCGAGCCGCTCGTTTGTTGAGATCATCACGCAGCGCGTCTTCGAGCCAGGCCATTTCAATCGTACTGTTGAAACGCGCGACCCCGATTCGTTCGCAGAAAGCGCGGAGCGCTTCCGGCGTGTAACCGCGACGTCGCAGACCGCAGAGCGTCGGCATGCGCGGATCGTCCCAACCACTCACGTCACCTGATTGCACCAACTCCAGCAGACGTCGCTTGCTCATGACGGTGTAAGTCAGATTCAGGCGAGCGAATTCGTATTGATGCGACGGAAAGATGCCGAGCTTCTCGATGCACCAATCGTAGAGCCGACGGTGCGTCTCGAACTCCAGCGTGCAGATTGAATGCGTCACTTGCTCGATCGAATCGCACTGGCCGTGAGCGTAGTCATACATCGGATAGATGCACCACTTGTCGCCAGTTCGATGATGATGTGCGTGACGAATGCGGTACAGAATTGGGTCGCGCATGATGAGATGCACGGCGGCCAAGTCGATCTTCGCGCGCAAGACATGAGCACCATCCGCGAACTCGCCCGCTCTCATGCGACGGAACAAATCGAGATTCTCCGCAACCGAGCGATCACGATACGGACTCGGTGTTCCCGGTTCGCTCGCGGTACCGCGCTGTTTGGCAATCTCTTCGGGCGACTGGCTGTCGACATAGGCGAGGCCATCCTGGATCAGCTTCTCAGCCCACTGATAAAGTTGTTTGAAGTAATCCGACGCGAAGTACAGCCCATCCCATTGAAAGCCGAGCCACTTCACATCTTCCTGAATCGATTCAACGTACTCGACGTCTTCTTTGGTCGGGTTCGTGTCGTCGAAACGCAGGTTGCATTTGCCGCCATATTTCAGCGCGAGTCCGAAGTTCAAACAGATCGACTTCGCGTGCCCGATGTGCAAATAACCGTTCGGTTCGGGCGGGAATCGCGTTTGAACTCGACCGCCATGTTTTCCCGTTCGTCGATCTTCCTCAATGATCTGTTCAATGAAATTCAAAGAACGTTCGGGCTTCTCCGAGCCATCCGCACTCGAAGTCAATTCCGTACCAGCCATCTCAAGAGTCTCCATTCTCAAAAACGTCTTCCTGCAATCAGAAATCTCAATTTTGAAATCTCAGATTGTGAGCGCACGAGTAACGCGGGCGAACTTAGCGTTTGCCAGATTGGCTTTCCAGTTGAGGTTCGGCTTTCCTAATGCGGCAAAGCCGCAACCAATGTGGCCGAGTCGCTCCGCGACTCGGCAGCGAGTTGCGGAGCAACTCGCCCACAAGACGCGCAAAAAAAAATACGTGCTTCGGGCAAAGACTCTAAATCGGAACGCTCAGCGGATTGCCGTTGTCCTTGGCTGTGATCTTCAGCAGGAACGGAACGGCGACTTCAGCCCATTCGGCGGCGCTCGGGTAATGATGGGCTGATGAAGCGAAGCAGCTTTGCAACATTTCCGTATTGATGATGCCGGGGTTGAGCGGAACGGCGGCCATGCCATCGGGTAACTCTTGCGCCAACGCTCGAGTCAGTCCTTCGACCGCCCATTTCGTCGCACAGTACGGAGCAACTTCCGGCGACGTCGACCGCCCCCAACCCGAGCTGAAATTGACGATGACGCCGCTTTGTCGCTCGATCATCGCTGGGATGAAATTTCGGATGACGTTCGCAATCCCTTTAATGTTGATGTCGATGACGTCATTGAACTCTTGAGGCGGCACTTCCCACAGTGGCGCGTTGCGATTGATGATGGCTGCGTTGTTGATCAACAAATCCGGAACGCCGATTTGCTTGATGATCGCTTCGGCCCAATCAGAGACTTGGCAATCATTCGCGACATCAATCGCATCAAACCAATGCGGAGCTGAATATTGCTGACGCAACGCTTCAATCGCCGGTCTCGATCGACCACAACCGACGACGGTGTGTCCGAGCGTTGAAAACTTCGCGGCCATCGCCTCGCCGAGTCCTTTGGTAACTCCCGTGATCACGACCAAGCGTCCGCTCGATGATTTCGCCATGTTGATGTTCCTTGAGAAATGGCGGCACATCAGCCGCGATTATTCAAGCTGTCCTCATTCAGAAGGGACGCTACCGCATACTAACCCGAAGCGCAAGCAAGGGCGAATCGTGACGACGCCCTCGCTCGCGCTTCGGGTTGGTATTCGTCCATCAACGATTCGGACGATGGATTCCGCGTGTCGTTGCAATTCGGGGGATGCGACTTGAGAATCCGGCACCGTTTGAAAATCCCGGTCCTCAGAACTTCCTCAGCAGGAGACAGCGTTTATGAGTATTCAACGTGCGTGGTCACGATCATTTGCGACCACACTTGCCTTAGTCCTCGCAGCGTCTTACGTAATCGCAGCGGATGAGAAGGAAACTCGCGAAGTCGCAGTGAAAGATATCAAGTTGACTGTCCCGAAAGGGTGGAAGCAGGAAGAACCGAGCAGCAAGCTGCGTGTCGCTCAATTCAAGATAGCCGCTGCCGAGGGGGACAAAGAAGCGGCGGAGTTGGCAATCAATCAATTTGGTGGCGGTGGTGGCGGAGTTGATGAGAACGTCAAACGTTGGGTTAACCAGTTTTCGGCCAAAGACCGAAAGGTCAAAGTCACCAAGGGAAAGTCTTCACAAGGCGACTACGTCGTCGTTGACGCGACCGGAACCTACAATCGTCCTGACGGCCCACCGTTCGCGCAGAAGACAATTCCGGTTGCAGGGCAACGGATGTTGGCTGTGATGCTCATGACGGGGGAAAACGGGAGCTACTTTTTGAAGCTCACCGGTCCGGAAAAGACCGTTACTGGAGCCGCGGATGATCTGCGAAAGGCATTCGGGGCGAAGGCCGAAGACGAGAAAGAGCAGAAAACCGAATAGTCAATTGACCGCACAGCGCAGCAAAAGAAGCCCGG
>CAIJTL010000064.1 GCA_903823545.1 uncultured Planctomycetaceae bacterium | reverse complement strand
GTCAATAACTTGGTCGCAGCATTACTCGGCGGCACGAGCGTTGGCCTCACGGTGACCAGTGCAACGCTACAGGGGCATACGATAGGAGCCGCCTCATCGACCGGCATCTTTTCTGTGGGAAGCCTTCTGACTTACAACTTGGTTCGAGGCGGAATCGTTCTGAGTTCGGGTGATGCCGCTGCCTATGGCACTGGCCCGAACACTTCACCCTCGTTTACACAACCCCTCGGTGGATTCGGAGCGCCAGCAACTGCCGCACAAGAAGCCTTGCTGCAACCGATTACTGGAGCGCCTCGCCACAATGACGTCACCGAATTAACACTGACGTTTGACATGCTTCCCGGTTTCGACACGCTGTTCTTTGAATTGGCCTTCGGCTCCGAAGAGTTCCCTGAATTCGTAAACTCCATTAACGATGGGTTCGGGCTATTTGTGAACGGCACCAATATCGCCCAGGTCAATGGCGCTCCGGTGAACATCAACCATCCACAGATGGCACCGACTCCGGGAACGGAGTTGGATGGTGTCTTGTCACCGGGGGGGGACCCGCGGCTTTTGTTTCAGACGAATGTCGGCAACGGAACCCTAAACAACACATTGACGATCATCATCGCCGATGCGTTTGACGACGTTCTGGACACGACCGTTTACATGTCGTCGTTGGGCGGAGCGAATCCCAACAATCCTCCGCCGCCGTCTCCGCCGGCGCCTCCACCAGCACCGCCACCGCCAGCGCCCGGTACCGAAGATGACACCGCCTTTGGAAATGAAGGGGATGACACGATCATCGGCTCCGGTGGCTTTGACTCATTCAACGGAGGTGACGGGAACGATTCGATCATCGGGAGCATTGGAAATGACTCAATCCTAGGTGGTTCAGGTAACGACACTCTCTTTGGTAACGAAGGGGATGACACACTCAATGGCCAATCTGGAAATGATGTGCTCGACAGCGGCGAAGGGAACGACACCAACATCTGGAACGGAGCATCCGACGGGAATGATGTCCTCGGCGACGCGGTTGGTGACAACACATTGCTTGTTCAAGGAAACGGAGCGAGCAATGTGTTTGCGATTTCGAAGGATGCCAATCAGTTGTTGACGGTCACGGAGTCGGGCAAGACGGTTACTGTCGGGCCAACGTTTAATACGGTGATTGTGGATGGTGGATCCGGTGACGACACGATCAACGTGGGGACGCTCAACCGAGTTCAAGCCACTCTTTTACAGGTTCGTGGCGGGGTTGGTGACGATGTTTTGACCGGATCGGGTGTGATCGGGGCCGTGCGACTGTCCTACGATGGTGGCCTTGGCAATGACGCGATCAACGGTGGCCTTGGGAACGAAACGATCCTCGGCGGAGCCGGAAACGACACGCTCAATGGCGGTGGCGGCAACGACACGGTCAGCGGCGGTGACGACGACGACAACGTGCAAGGTGGCGATGGCAACGACGTCCTGAATGGCGACGCCGGAGCGGACCTCATTCGTGGTAACAACGGCGACGATGTCGGATCAGGTGGCGACGGCAACGATACGCTCAATGGCGATCTCGGCAACGACACGATGTCGGGAGATGATGGCTTCGACAGTCTGATTGGAGCGACTGGAGACGACTCGCTGTTGGGTGGGCTTGGTGGAGACACGCTCGATAGTGGTGACGGCAACGACACGCTCGATGGCGGCCACAGCAACGACTCGATCCTTGGGGGACTTGGCGATGATCGAATTCGAGGCGATCACGGCAACGACACGATCGACGCCGGTGACGGCAACGACCTCGTCAGCGGTGGTGATGGCAATGACGTGATTACTGGTGGACTCGGAGCCGACTCACTCAACGGAGCGGATGGCGACGACGTCGTCAACGGCGGCAGCGGTAACGACATTATCGTCGGTGGCGACGGCAACGACACTCTGCTGGGTGGTTCCGGAAACGACATCGTGCTGGGTGAAGACGGCAACGATCTCATCAATGGCCAGAGCGGGGCCGATCTCGTCGCAGGCAATCAAGGTGTCGATGTCATCATCGACCCCTTGGCAGAAATCAACGAGGCGTTCGTGTTGCCAGTAAGCCTTCGCAATTTGCTCGATGCGATCTGACGCAAGCGAGCGGATATCACGATGGAAGCGACAGTCGGACGGGGGAGCAATTCCCCGTCCGCTTGCGTTTGTGCTGCCGTTTATCCCACCGCCCCCTGTGCAATCCAATGATCCGGTCGCACCGATCGTCGGAGTTGTTTCTGGTCTTCTGAGATTGGCGGATGGTCGGGTGGTAATTCCTGAGCGAGTCGTAGTAGTTGAACTCATTCGACCTGGAATGCCTCGAATGCCGCAGCCGCCTAGTTTTGTCGCGCACGACAGGGCGTGAGACCGATAGCACAGACTGAAGAATCGCGCCGAGCGAT
>CAIJTL010000063.1 GCA_903823545.1 uncultured Planctomycetaceae bacterium | reverse complement strand
GCTCCGTAACGGATTAAACAACGCGAGGCATCGACCCAATCGATCGCCTCATTGGTGGCAGCCTTCAAATCACCAATTTCAGTCTCGTCACTCCCACCGGTCGTTTGAGTGTTGATCCAAGGCTCGTCGGACAGCGTCACCCACAACTCACCATCGCGTTCTTCGATCGAATGTGTCGAGACATGAAAGCCGGGCCGACCGATCGCTTCCCCCGTGCGAAGATCGAACTTCCAATGATGCCAAGGGCACGACACTGTCGTCTTTTCACACGGACCGACTGCTAATGAGGCCCCCTTATGCGGGCAATGATTGTCGATCGCAAACCATTCGCCGTCCCGCCGATAAACGCCGATCTCACGCCCTTCGACGGTATAAATCTGCGCGGAACCTTCCGCGATCTCATCGCTGGGGCCGAGCAAGAATTGTTCGAGTGACTCAAGTCGATCGAATTGTTCGGGTTGTTCAATGTCCGCCGTTAACATAGTCGCCGTACTCCAAAGGATGCATCAGTGTGGCCCCGCGACCGGAGCGACGCAACATCGTCGAGAAGTTTCTGTGAATATGCAGACTGCCTACATTCAATCTGCCCCAGTTCAAATCTGAGGTTTGCAATGACATTATTTCGTTTTCCAAAACCTTTTCAGCATGATCATCCTCCCGTGCGCGACGTCAGCGTCGTCTTTGATGAAGAATTGACATTGGCCCAGCGAGCGTCTGATTTGGTTGCCAAGACGGTCGGCTCGTGGCGGTTCATCATCATTCAATCGGTGTTGCTATCGATTTGGGTGGTCCTGAACGCAATGGCGATCGTGAGACAGTGGGACCCCTACCCATTTATTTTGATGAACCTCGTGCTTTCGTTGCAGGCGGCTTACACAGCACCAATCATCATGATGAGCCAAAACCGCCAGGCCGCTCATGACCGGATTGAGGCTCATGAGGACTATCTCATCAACCAAAAGGCTGAAGTAGAGATCCGAGCCATCCTCGACCACTTGGCCGCTCAGGATCACGCCATGGAGGAGATGCACCAAATGATGTTGAAACTCATGGCAACTCATCAAGGCAGACCTCAGGATGGTTGAGCCGTAAATTCGGCATATTACTCCGTGACTGATCGATGAGTTGTGACGTATCCACGGTGCCCTTCGGCGACCGTAGATGATGCGGGCATGCCGAACTATGCTCCGTGCCGTCTCTGACTCACGCGGGCCAACGTATGTCGCACGAAAACCTTCCGCCTTCGCAGGCTGTTTCTACGCTGCTCACGCGGAGCGTCGATCGGCTGATTCGTGGGCGTTGGTGGCTGCTGGGGCTGGCGATGCTGATGACGGTTGCCGCTTGGCCGATGTCGCGGAAACTGGCGTTCGATCAGTCAATCGAATCGTTGTATGCCGCAGCTGATCCACATTTACGAGACTTCATGCAGAGTCGCCGTCTATTTGGCGGCGATGAATTTGCGATCGTCGCGTACTCCGAGCCGGACCTGTTTATCCCCAACAGCAGCTCGCTCACCGCAGCCGCGAGCGAACGGATTCAGGCATTTGCGAACAAGCTCGATGAAGTTCCCGGACTCATGACCGAGAGCACTCAGAACTTGGCGCGAGCGTTCAAGTTTCCGTATCGGCTAGAGACGGTGCGGAAGATTGTTGTCGGCGTTCTGGTTGGCGAAGACGCACACACGACGGCAATCGTGTTGCGGTTGCGGCCCGAAAATGACTCGCCAGTTTCTCGCGGTGAGACGATCAGACAGATTCGGCAACTGGCGGCGGAACACAATCCCCCAGCAATGGTCGTCGGCGAGCCGGTCCAGATTCACGACATGTTTCGTTACGTCGAAGAAGATGGTCGCAAGCTGTTCGGTGTTTCGTTGGGACTGTTGGCTCTGGTGCTGATGTTGCTGTTGCGGCAGCTTCGTTGGGTCGTGTTGCCGCTGATCGTGGTCATCGTGAGCATCACGTGGACCGAGGCGATACTCGTGCTGAGTCGCATGAAGCTGAGCATGGTCAGCTCAATGCTCAATTCTCTGATGACGATTATCAGCGTGCAAACGGCAATGCACGTGTCGTTGTACTTTCGCGAGCAACATCGCTCGGCATCGCCGACTGAGGCGCTGCGACGCTCGATGATTGAACTGGCGGGACCGGTGTGGTGGACTGTCGCGACAACCGCGTTCGGATTCGGAGTGCTCGTGACGAGTCACATCAATCCGGTCGCGAGCTTCGGCGCGATGATGGCGATCGGGACGCTCGTGGTCTTTGTCGCCGTGACGATGCTGCTTCCCGGTTGTGTTCTGATCGGATACATGCCCGCTGAGCCGGAGTTTACCGCATCTGATCGCCGGATCGCGGCAGCACTCGGTCGGATCACACTGTGGGTTGAGCATCATCCGAAACGAGTGACATTGATCTCGCTGGCGATTGTCGCGTTTGCTGGCGCAGGATTTTTGCGGCTGCGAGTCGAAACCGATTTCTCGAAGAACTTCCGCGAGCAAAGTGAGATCGTGCAGTCGCTGCGCTTCGTCGAAAGCCAATTGGGCGGAGCCGGTTCCTGGGAAGTCAATTTTCCTGCTCCGGAAAGGCCGACAGCCGAGTTCATGGATCGCGTCCGAGTGTTTGCCGCTCGATTGCGCACGGAGTTTGGCTTGCCCTCGGAACGTGAATTAGTTCGGCAAACGCTCGATGATCGTCTCCATGATCAGCCGGAACGCGCTAGCGTCCGGATCGGCGATAAAAACCACAATCAACCGGAGACTGCGGGGAAGATTTCCAAAGTGTTGGCGATCACCGATGGCTTGGACTTGGTTCCTGAAAGTTTTCTTTTCAAAACGTTCTCGTTGGAGACAAGACTCGAATTGCTTGGCGGCATCCAGCGAGACTTCGTCACGAGCTTGTACAACCCGCAGTACCGCCGCATGCGTGTGGTGTTGCGAGCGTATGAACGTCAGCCATCTGAAACGAAGCTAAAACTGATAGAGGATGTTGAGCGACTGGCTCGCGAAGCGTTTCCTGACGCAGAGGTCAAACCGTCCGCTGAGGACGTAAAGTTGAATTCTGGCGAGCAACGACCAAGCGCAACGGGCCTGTTTGTATTGTTGGCGTTTCTGATCGAAAGCCTGATGGACGATCAATGGACCAGCTTCTTGGTCTCGACCATCGGCATTACGAGCATGATGTGGTACGCCTTTCGGCGATTGCCGATTGGTCTAATGTCGCTCGCTCCGAACCTGTTTCCCAACATTCTTGTGATCGGTTTTATGGGCTGGATCGGGCTGCCCATAAACATTGCTACGGCGATGATTGCGTGCGTGTCGATGGGACTGACGGTCGATTCGAGCATCATTTACATCGACGGCTATCAACGCGCACGAGCCAAGGGCCTGCGAGTTCATGAAGCTTTACACGAGACTCATCGCGATGTCGGTCGTGCGTTGGTTTATTCCAACATCGCGCTCATGTCTGGCTTCAGCGTCTTAGCGTTATCACATTTTATTCCGCTGATTTACTTCGGCCTGTTGGTCAGTCTTGCGATGTTTGGCGGACTTATCGGTAACTTGGTCTTTCTCCCATTGCTGATTGGTTGGTGGGATGGGAGAAAGGAAACGAAACAGATTGACTCGTAACTTGATTCTCGATCCGCCACAGAGATATCCGTCCGCTGAAGTGATTATGGCGGTTACTCAACAGGGAGTTCGCTCCGATGAATTACCGACAAGTTGGCGCTTCGATTGTTAAATCGATCGAAAACGCAGCGTGTTTGTGTCTCATTTTGGGGTTAATGGGATGTGGGTCGAATGGACCGACGCGCATTTCGATCTCCGGAAAGGTGACTCGTGGCGGACAACCGATCCCGCAGGGTTCAATCACGCTGACTCCGAGTCCCGGCCAAAAAGGGATGGCCGCAAACACTTCAATCACAGACGGAACTTACCGTTTCACGTCTGACGACGGACCAAGTCCGGGAGCTTATCAAGCCACCATCCAGGAGGTCGTAGCAAAGGACGAACTGATGAAACGAGAGAGCATCGGCGGAATACCCGCAAACCATTGGGAACGAGATGTCAAAGTTCCGGAGGGCGGCTCAACGACAATAGATTTTGCAGTCGAATAAAGATCGGACGATTCGGAGTTTTCAGCGTCAAAACCATGGCACCACGAGATCGTGCAATGCGAGTCGCAATTCGCCAGCGTGGGTTCACATTGATTGAGCTGTTGGTCGTTATCGCGATCATCGCCATTCTGATTGCATTGTTGTTGCCTGCCGTTCAACAAGCTCGCGAAGCTGCACGGCGATCTCAGTGCCAGAACAACATGAAGCAGTTTGGAATCGCTCTTCACAATTACCACGACCTACATCGTTGTTTTCCGATGGGCAGCTCCGTGCAGACAGGAAGTGGCGCTTGGGGCTTGATGATGCACTTGTTGCCGCAGCTTGAGCAATCAGCGGCCTACAAATCAGTGAACATCAACAAGGCTGATTGCTGCATCGAATTGATCGCGGTGCAAGCGGCAGGCAAACCGACTCCTTCGGGGCAGCCCTTGCCGATGCTGAATTGTCCGACTGACCCGTTAGCAGGTCAGCAAATCACAAGCGGTACTCAGCCGGGAACATATTCCTGCGGCAAATTGAATCCCGGGAACTACCTAGGAGTCAGCGGCAAGATTGATTCCGCTTGCGGTGGCACAACGACCGGGAAAGGGATGCTTTTTAGTTTGAGTAGCGTGAAGCTCAGCCATGTCGTGGACGGCACGTCAGCAACATTGATGCTCGGTGAACGAGGAATCCCGAACGACTACACGTGGGGTTGGCCGATTTGCGGCGGGACCGAATGCGAGCACTACATCAGCACTCAGCGCGGCCTGAGTCCCGGCAAAAGTGCTCCGTTTTCTGCGGGTATCGTTGAGCGGTTTTGGAGTTGGCATCCAGGCGGAGCGTATTTTTTGCTGGCGGATGGACACGTGAAGTTCATCAACTACAGCATCGACTATACGACGTTTACCAACCTTTCAACTCGCGACGGTCGCGAAGTTGTCGGCGAATATTAAGTCGTCGGACGCATCGTGATTGCTCAGTTTGATCCATCGGAATCCGACGTTGTTGCGTAAGGCGTGTCGCTCATTTTTGTGGTTCACGTTGGGGCT
>CAIJTL010000062.1 GCA_903823545.1 uncultured Planctomycetaceae bacterium | reverse complement strand
GCAAAGTGGCAGGCGGTTTGATGGGGCAAATGAGTCCCGACTTCCTCGTGCAGGACGCGGTCATTCCGAAGCGAGCGCTCGCCGAACTACTTCAACTGGTTTACGACGAAGCGGACGCAGTCGGCCTTCCATCCGTCAACGTCTTTCATGCGGGCGACGGAAACCTGCATCCGAACTTCCTGTTCGATTCGCGTAAGCCGGGTGAGATCGAAAAGGTCGAAGCGATCAGCAAACGACTGATGCAGCGCGTCGTCGCGGTCGGCGGCACGTTGTCTGGCGAGCACGGTATCGGCAACGACAAGACCGCCTATATGTCGCTCGTGTTTGATGAGGAAACCTTGAAGCTGCAGCTCGCCGTGCCGCAGGTGTTCAATCCGAGACATCAGTTGAACCCGCTGAAGGTGTTTGCGTCGCGCCGATTTAGTGGATCGGGAAATGATCACAACGATGTTGGTTCTGCACATGGGAAACAGGGGCATCATGAAACGGATACACTGCATGAAAAACACATTCTTCCCATGAATCCCATTCCTCCGATCGCAGCCCCCACGGCCGGCTTCACCGCAGACCGCACGGCATTCGCTCCGTACTTTGACGAAATCGACGGTACGGTCTGTTTGCCTGCGACGGCGACGGCTGCGGACATCAGCGCCCTGGCAACGCCGCTTGGTTTCCGATTTCCGCTGATTCTCGACCAGCATGCGCCGCTTTGCGAACAAGTTCGAGCGAGTGGCTTTACATCGATGTCGTCTCGCTTCGGGCCGTATTGCGACAACATCATGGGGATGAACTGGAAGCTGCGTGATAGTCGAGTCGTCCGCATCGGCGAACGCGTTGTGAAATCAACGACCGGTTACGATCTGCTTCGGTTCCTACTTAATTCCGACGGTCGCTTCGGCGAACCGGTCGACTTCGTCCTTCGTCTACGTCCCGATTGTGGAACGTCTGGCGTGTTTCGGTTGAGCGGCACACACAGCGCTGTTTCGCGAGCCGCCGCCGCTCTGTTGGCGACTTGCTGGATTCACTGGTTCGACGCGGTCGACGTGTTGTTTGATGGCGGCGCCAAATCGTGCCAACTGCGAATCGCGTTGAATTGCCCGGCGCAGGAATGGTCGGTCTACGAAACGTACTTGACGTCCTTCGCTGTGACTCATGAATTGGCACTGAGGTCCGATTCAACGTCGTCACTCGCACCGGATGGCTGTCCCGACTTCGTCCTGAAGACAACTCCTGACCGAGCCATCTCGATTGCGAGCGAGATCACCAGTGAGGGCTCTATGACTGCGATCGTGCTCTGTTACAGCGGGGTGGTACATGGCTACCTGAAGCAGCCTAACGCGACATCGCACATCAACGCGGTCATAGCGAAGTACGCCAAGGAACTTCACGAGAACGGCGGAGACTGGCGGTCTCGGCACATCCCCGCAGAAGCACCAACCGGCATTGAAGCGGACTGGCTCAGCCGACTTCAGTTCTGTCAACCGTCGACATAGTTATTAGCCGGAGCGCGCTCGCGTTTCGGATCATGGCAACTCAGTCAATACAAGCAGCACTCGGACAGGAACTTGATTCGCAATGGCCACTTCACAAACTCCGGCACCGACTCCGGACGCAGTACCCCATGTTTGCTCATCGACTGGCGAGCGAGACTTGTTGACGAGCTGCGTTCATTGCGGCCTATGCCTCGAAGTTTGTCCGACGTATCAACTCTCCGGCGACGAGAATAACTCGCCGCGAGGCCGACTTCGTTTATGGCGTGAAGAAGCCGACGGACGACTTGCCGCCGATCCGTGGACGGCGGCCTACACGCAAGATTGCGTCGGTTGTTTGGCCTGCGAATCGGCCTGTCCGGCGAACGTTCCGTATGGCGAGATTCTCGAACAAACTCGTCACGCGCACGTGGCCACGGGAAGAACAAAGACACCGTTCAAACTTCGCATCGCGGCCGCAATGGCATCGCGTCCGTGGCTTTTCAATTTCACGATGACACCCGTTCGGCTGCTGCGTCGGATGGGCGTGCTGCCACATCGATTCCTCTTCGCCGGACAACCTTCAGCGACTCAATCCACAGCCAGCTACGCTCAACAATTGATGCAACAACATCGACCGACTGGCCCGCGAGTCGCGTTCCTCACCGGCTGTCTGATGGAAGCAGTCTTTCGCGAGATTAACTTCGCGACCGTGCGAGTCCTCATCGAAAACAACGTCCAAGTCTTCGTGCCGCGTGACCAAGGTTGTTGCGGAGCCATGCAGGAACATCTTGGCCTTGATGGTGTCGATCAACTGCGCGAGCAGAACCGCAAAGCTTTCAACTCGCACGACGTCGATTGTGTTGTGTGCAACTCATCCGGCTGCGGACTAGCGACTAGTAAAGCCTTGAGCGACGACGTTCCTGTAAGAGACGTGCTCGATTTCCTCGGCGAACAGAAGCTTGTTCAAAGGCATCGACCGGCAAACAAAGCTCGCGTCTACGTAGACCTCCCTTGCCACCTAGTCCACGGCCAGAAGCTCGCGGGAATTCCGAAGTCGGTTCTCGATGCGACGGGCTATCAATGGGAACTGGCTCCTCAAGCCCGCGACTGCTGCGGTTCTGGCGGTGTCTACAACCTTCAGCAACCGGAGAACGCGAAAGAGATTCTCACTCGCAAATCCGCCTTCTTGAACAATGCGGCTGGCGATCCCGTCATCCTCGCGACGAGCAATCATGTCTGCATGATGCAGTGGAACTCCGCCCGCAACGACGGCTTGGTAACTCGGCCCTACTCAGTACAACACGTGATTCAACTACTCGATCCGCTGACCGTTCAATAAGGACCGATCATGTCATCTGCAAAATTCTGGCTCACCAGTGGCGCAATCCTCGCAGGGGTTGGTGTTGCGTTGGGAGCGTTCGGCGCTCACGGGTTGGATCGAGTGCTCAAGGGCGTTTATTCGCCAGAAGATGTTCGCACGATTGCGGGCCTGACGGTGCCAGCCACTTGGAAATACTTGCAAGACTTTAAGACCGGGGCCGAGTATCAGCTCACGCACTCGTTGGCCTTGCTGGTGGTTGGATTGTTGGCGCGAGATGGCTCTCGAAGGTCACTGACGATCGCCGGTTGGTCGTTCTTGTTGGGGATCGTCTTGTTCTCCGGCAGCTTGTATGTCCTGGCGGTGACCGGTGTGAAAGTATTAGGTGCGATTACACCGTTTGGCGGAGTTCTGTTTCTCGTCGGCTGGACCAGTCTGGCGATCGCCGCTTGTCGCACGAAGCTTTGATACATAGCCGTCACGTTCCGCGTGACGAGCCAAACGCTTGCCAACACTTTGTGGAGCACTCGGCTCATCAAGCGGAGCGTGATGGCTACGTTGAGTCATGCTGAATCAACAATGCAAGGGCCGATAACGATGCAAGT
>CAIJTL010000061.1 GCA_903823545.1 uncultured Planctomycetaceae bacterium | reverse complement strand
GTGGCGCTCAAGTTCCTCGGCCGCGGCGACGTTGGCGAGGATCATGAACTCCTCGATCAACCGATGGCTGTCCAGACGCGGGCGCGGGGCGACACCCAGCACGCGGCCGTTGTCATCCAGCGTCACCTTGCGCTCCGGCAGGTCGAGATCGAGCGTCCCGCGTCGTTGCCGTGCGCCGAGCAGACGGTCGAAGGCGTCGTAGAGGGCGGGGAGCGGAACGCCGAGATCTTCGCCCGCGTCCCGCGCCTGCTGGGCCTGTTCGTAGGTCAGGCGCGCCGCGCTTCGCATCAGGCCGCGGCCGAATGTGTGGCCGGTCTTGTTGCCGTTTGCGTCGATGTGCATCTCGACGAACAGGCAGCCACGGTCTTCGTTGGGGCGGAGGCTGCACCAGTTGTTCGACAACTGCTCGGGCAGCATCGGCACGACCCGGTCGGGGAAGTAGACGCTGTTGCCTCGGGTGCGGGCGGTGTGGTCCAGCGGCGAGTCTGGACGGACGTAATGCGCGACGTCGGCGATGGCGACGATCAGGCGGAAGCCAGCGCCTTCCGGTTCGGCGAAGACCGCGTCGTCGAAATCCCGCGCGTCTTCCCCGTCGATCGTGACCAGCGGAGTTTCCCGCAGGTCGGTCCGGCGGCCCAAAGGCACGCGGCGGGCCTTCCGCGCGGCAGCGACCGCTTCGTCGGAGAATCGGTTCGATACATTCCCGGCTCAGACAGTGAGTGTTACGACGACTGACAATGACGTCGCCGGGGTTCGCATCGTCGAGTCCGCCGGTTCGACGAGTGTGAATGAAAGCGGAACGACCGACACGTTTACTGTCGTGCTGACTGCTCGGCCGCTGACGAACGTGGTCTTGAACGTGTCGAGTGGCAACACGGCTGAAGCGACGGCAACACCAGCGACGTTGACCTTCACGACGGCCAATTGGAACACAGCTCAGACCGTGACCGTGCGTGGCGTGAATGATGACTTGATTGACGGTGATCAGGTTTCATTGATCACAGTACGTGTGAATGACGCCTCGTCAGACAATTTCTTTGATGATCTCGCGGACCAAACCGTGACCGTGACGACCGTTGACAACGACCTCAGTGACTTCGGCGACGCGCCGGATTCTTATGGGACAACTTTGCCGAACGGAGCACGGCACTTGATCTCGGCCACGGGGCCGAAGCTGGGAAGTCGCTGGGATGGCGAGACGAACGGGCAACCATCGTCCGATGCAACGGCAGACGGTGCAGATGAAGATGGCGTCTTCTTTGCGGTTGATCTCCTGCGGCAAACAAGCAGCGCAGCAGCCAACAGTGTGTTCGTCACCGCCTCGAAAGCCGCGAAGCTCGATGCGTGGATTGACTTCAATCGAGACGGCGATTTCAACGACAGCGGCGAGCGGATCGCCACAGGCAAGTCAGTCGTCGTCGGTCTGAACTTGATCACGTTCAACGTGCCGACTTCATCCGTACTCGGTGACACGTTCGCTCGATTCCGCATCAGCACGGCGGGTGTCTCCTCACCCACGGGTAGCGCGGCGGATGGCGAGGTCGAAGACGACGCTGTGACAATTCTCGATGGGTCAGTATCGCGTCGGCTGACGGTCGATCTCCCAAGCGGCAGTCCGGCCATCAGCGTGGCCAACGTCAGCAACAATCTGGAAGTGAAGGCGGGCACAACCCTCATCACGCGCGTCCCGTCGAGTCGCGTATCAAGTTTGGAAATCAATGGTTCAGCAGGCAACGACACAATCACATTGAGCGCGTTGCCAAACGCTTTGAGCGGCAAAGTCACACTCAACGGAGGTGCTGGCAAGGATTCGCTCAATGGTGCGTCTGCCGGGATCAAACTGCGTTTCAACGGCGGCGCGGACAACGACACGCTGCTCGGTGGTTCCGCCGAGGACACGTTGCTGGGCGATTCCGGAGATGACAGTCTGAAAGGAAACGGCGGAGACGACATTCTGCTGGGAGGCTCCGGCAAGGACACTCTCATCGGAGACGCAGGCAACGACGCGCTCGTCGGCGATGACGGCAACGATTCGCTCGACGGTGGCGCTGGCCGAGACACGTTGTTCGGGCTGGCTGGCAATGACACGCTGCTCGGAGGCGACGACGCCGACACTCTCATGGGAGGAACCGACGACGATTCCATGAACGGCGGAGCGGGAACCGACAAATTCAACGGCGGGGGCGGCAACGACCGATTCGTCCTCGGCGAAGCCGCCGAACGAAACCTCAGTCAACTCTTTACGTTCGATATCCGCGAAATCCTCGATCGTATTTGATCAAAAACGTAAGCGGAGTTCTTTCTTCAGCCACGCTGCCCGATCGGTTGTGATGCCATCGACTCCGAGTTCCACAAACTTTTTGGCGACGTCGGGATCGTTGATCGTCCAGACAAAAAGCTTTAGGCCGGCGGCTTTGATGGGGGCCACGTAGTCGCGAGTCGGGGGCATCGAAAGATCCAGGCCGTCGGCGTGAATCGCCCTCGCTTTGGCAATCAAGTCATTAACACTGGGAGTTAGCATGCCAGAGTCTTTGTCCTTTTTGACTGCCACGATCCAATAGGCTGAATGCTGCGGAAGTTTGCGTTTGGCTTCGGCAATCGACTCTGCATTGAAGCTGATGATGGCGAGTTGCTCCGGTCGTTTGCCGCTGGCTGCGATGACCTTTGCCAGCTCGGGAACAACCTCAGGACCGGTCTTCAGTTCAATGAAGCAGCGACCCCGCTCAGGAATTGTCGCCAGCGCTTCCACGAGTGTGGGGAGCTTCTCGCCGACCCAACGCTCGCCCTTCCAGCGCCCAGCATCGAGCGTTCTCAACTCTTCTAGCGTGCTCTCTTTAATCGCCTTGTCGACGCCGGTCGTCTTCTTTGTATTTGCATCATGCGTCACGATCAGTTGGCCATCTTTGGTTTGAAAGACGTCGAGTTCAATCGCCGTCACCTCTCGTTCCCATGCGAGTCGAAACGCAGCCAAAGTATTTTCGGGCGCATCAAACGACTCCCCCCGATGAGCGATGAACTCCACGTTCGGGTCAGCCGCCAAACACAGAAACGCAGCGACGAGTAAAGTATTCATGAAGAGATTCCGCCTGTGATTCCAGTTGTGCCGTTGTGGCCGGTCTCCTGACCAAAGCCACAGTCGTTTGACCGCAGGTCTCTCAAGCGATGTGGAGACCTGCGGTCATTTTTTAGGTGGCTCGGTCAGGAGACCGGCCAAAACACGTGGTACTAGGTCACATCTGCAACGACTATTGCAACTCACTGAGCTTCACTCGTTGCTGCAACACGACGCCCCCTTTTTCGTCGCGGACCTGGAGGCGGAGCAGCGGTGAGGGTTG
>CAIJTL010000060.1 GCA_903823545.1 uncultured Planctomycetaceae bacterium | reverse complement strand
GGTCTCGTTTTGCTCGGGTGCCGGCAT
The DNA here is from genome assembly GCA_903823545.1 of uncultured Planctomycetaceae bacterium. GTDB lineage: Bacteria > Planctomycetota > Planctomycetia > Planctomycetales > Planctomycetaceae > SXKJ01. The sequence goes on along the minus strand of CAIJTL010000060.1, from coordinate 1,724 downwards.
GACATAAGTTTCATAGCGCAGAGTTCGTTGACCGAGAGTAAACCAGATAGTTGTGAAGCATGCCGCTCAAAGGTCTGGAACTGCCGACGTTTTCACGCATTCTTCAAACAGCTCTGCGATTGGCACTCCGTTTGTTTTGAGCCGTCATCGTGACGTGAATTGGTTGGCACATGAGTCCCGCAGGGAGTTCACACGATGTCTCAGGACGTGAAACGGCGATCGCCGGCAGAATGGTTTCTCGAAAGCTTCTTTCAGGAGCGGAACATTAAATGGATGCTGGCACTCGGCGTGATGATCGTCTTTGGATCGTCGCTGATGTTGGTGACGAAGCAGTGGGATCATTGGGCTCCGTTCTGGAAGGCACTGACCGTTATTGGTTACTCGGCGGCAGTCTTTGGTGCGGGCGAGTTGTCTTATCACCGGCTCGGATTGCGAAATACGGGCACGGTGATGCGGACACTGACGTTGCTGCTGTTGCCCGTCACCTTCTTGGCCATTCACCGCCTCGGCTTGGCTGAAACTCAAGATGCCTCAGTCGGCTGGCTCGTGCGTTCCGAGCAGTTAGGGCTGTTGGTTCTCGATGCCGTGCTGACGGCGTTTGCCTCGCGACGCATCTTCTCGCAGTTCTTGCGTGGACCGCAGCCGACATTGGTGGCGAGCTACGTCGCGTTGGCGGTTGCCGGCGGGCTGTTGTCGCCGATGTCTGCGACTGCCTCGCCGTTTGTCGCGTTGGTGTTGTGGAGCGTCTTCGCGATCGGAACGTTGAAAACTGCACGACAAGTCTTCTGGCTGGCAGAGGAACATCGCCTTCCGCGAGTCTGTGGCTTTCTTCCAGTTGTGGTCCTTGGCATTCACTTCTTGACATTGTTCGCACTGAACTGTGCAGCACAAATCGCGCTGCCGTGGATTGGACTCGGTTGCGTCCTGACGGCAGTGCCAGTGCTTTTCACGACGGATGCGATTGCGAAAGTCTTTCAACAACGGACTGGCGACTTGGTGAGGCCGCTGCCGTGGAGCATCGTGCTGCCGTTGTTTGTCGGTTTGGTGTTGTGTGTGGTTGGTGTCGGCATGTCGGCGATCGGGTTTCCGTTCTCGATGGCATTGACTCCTGCGGCGGGACTGGCGGTGGTGATGATGTTGATGACCGCACGACGCACCGGTCATTCGGCATTCGTTTGGATGAGCCTGTTGAGTGTGGCGGTCGCGTACCAAGCGACTCCCGCGTTCTTTCAAGAAGTCGCTCGATCCGTCGTCAGTTCCGCCGCTTCGGCTGTGCGTGAACAACGTCTGCCGGTCGCATTCTATGGGCTGACGTGGCTGCCGCTGATTCTTGCCGCGACGTTCGCGTCAGTGCGAGCGGATCGACGAGGCGATGCATTGATCGCCGTCCCAGCTCGGCGATTCGCGATGATTATTGCTTCACTGCTGTTCGCGATCTGCTTCACACACACGAAAGCAATCTTCCCGGTCTCGGCAGCCATGGTCGCGTTGTTCGGACTGCAGGCAGTGGTGTTTCGCAAACGGGGCCTGCTGGTCGGTTCGGCGGCGGCATGGATTGGCGTCTGCTTGAGTTCTCGCATCTTCTTGGAGTCGGTCTGCGGCATCGTGATCTCGGCGGACGCTCATCAATGGTTGATGACGGCGGGGGCGGCAGTGCTTCTGAGCGTGGGGAGCTGGATTGATCGACGGAGTGCTCTGCTCACTAACCCGAAGCGCGAGCGAGG
>CAIJTL010000059.1 GCA_903823545.1 uncultured Planctomycetaceae bacterium | reverse complement strand
CTGAACAGCAACAGTCTGTTCAACATCAGCGGCACGTCTCTGCGAGCCACCGGGTCGTTCGACTTTGAAGCGGGTGCGTCGTACACGATTACGGCACGAGTCACTGATTCAGGCGGTTTGACGTTCGATAAGCAGTTCACGATCACGATCACGGATGTGAATGAAGCGACGTTTGACGGCAACATCTTCTACAACACCACCGCGGCGGCGGAAAAGAATTTCTCACCGGATCAGACTGGTCAGCGTTCGATGATTCGAAACGTTCAGGCGGTGTTCAATGGAGATGTTGCGATACCAGCAGGTCCGGTGACGAATTCTTCGTTCGTCCTATCGCGTCTCGGTGGCAGTCCGATGAGTATCGGGTTGACAGTCGTTTCGAGAATCTTTTCAGGAGGCAAGACGACTGTACTGCTCGGCTTCACCAGTGGAACACATTCCGTCTCAGGGTCTCTGAACGACGGAAACTACCGGCTGGTGATTGACTATGGCGTTCTGGGAATTGACGGTGACGGTAACGGCCAGGTCGGTGGCCTTCGAACCATCAATTTCCATCGTTTCTTCGGCGACAGTGATGGTGATCGCGATGTCGATGCACGCGATTCTGCGAATTATCGAACAGGCTTGCGAGGTAATGCCTGGCGAATTCAAATCTGAAGTGCAACGAGCGAGGGAATAAGAAGTCGGCATCGAGCTGAGGCATTGGTTAGATTGGGTGTACGAAAACAAGCACTCAATTTTGCCAGGAGACTCAGTCGATGCCGTACCGGCATATTACTCAGTTTGATCGTGAAGTCATTGACCGAATGCGTTTTGCGGGATCAACTTTGCAGACTATTTCTGAAGAGATCGGTTTCAGTGTGTCGGCGATCTCTCGCGAACTGACTCGCAACAGGAGTGCCAATGGTCAGTACTCTGCCAGTCACGCAAACGCTCTGGCGACGGAGAGACGCGGGCGAGCAAAAGAACAGATCAAGCGTTGGTACAATCTTCCGGCACTTTATGAATACGTGACCTCGAAACTGAAACAGGACTGGTCGCCAGAGCAGATCAGTGGCCGACTGCCTCTGGATCATCCCAACGCTCTCACGATGCGAGTTTCGCACGAATCCATTTATGAGTGGATTCGTGATCAGGCTTCGCGTGGGATTTTCTGGATCCATCATCTTCGCTTTGGTGGTCAACGCAGAAAACGTTATGGCTCAAAGGATTTGCGTGGTCGAATTCGGAATCGAACTCCCATCTCGGAGCGTCCTGATGAAGCCAACGATCGGACGGAATGCGGTCACTGGGAATGCGACACCATGGAAGGCCGAGGGAAAAGCGGCTATCTCGTGACCATGACCGACCGGCGATCGCGTCTGGCGTCGGTGAGAGTCGTAAGGAACAAGTCGGCACCGCAGGTTCGCAAGGCCATAACACAGGGACTGAAGTCTGTGAAAGGTCCACCTGTTCGCACAATCACAACGGACAACGGTAAAGAGTTTGCAGAGCATGAAACTCTGGCGAGAAGTCTCCACGCGAAAACTTACTTCGCGAATCCGTATAGCTCCTGGGAAAGAGGTTCGAACGAAAATATGAACGGACTGCTTCGCCAGTACTATCCCAAAGGAACCGATTTCCGAACAATCACTCCCGCGAGCCTTGCTCACATTGAACGCAAACTCAACAATCGACCCAGAAAATGCCTTGGCTTCCAGACACCAGTAGAAGTCCATTACTCACCCAATAAAACCTGAATACCCGCGTTGCACTTCAGATTTGAATTCGCCGAGCATTTCCCAGCAGCGTTTTTCATCAGTCGGGCAAACGACGACATGGTATTTCTGAAAAAACAGCAAGTCGCAGAAAATAGGAGTGAGGGCTTTGAAATTCCCGAACGGTCCGGAGCTTGAATAGTATCGGGGAGGACAATCCCTACACGTGTCGCAGAGG
>CAIJTL010000058.1 GCA_903823545.1 uncultured Planctomycetaceae bacterium | reverse complement strand
GGATTCCAAGCTAATGGAGATCAAATTGACACTTGGCATCAACGATGCGGGTATGGAGCAGGCCGCCAAGATCAAAGGACTAAAATCCTTCACCGTGGTGCATTCCCAAGTGAGCGAAGCAGGTCTGAAGTTCTTTGAAATCCACCCGACGCTGGAATCTTTCACGGTGGCCGAGATGGGCAACGTTTCACAATCTGCTCTGGCATCCATCGCCAAGATGCCGAAGCTGACGCACATCGGCTTTCAGGAAGTATTCGTCACGTACGACGGAGGATTTAAGCATCTGCTGCCGATGAAGGGCCGGCTGAAAACCCTCGACTTGACGATGAGCGTGGTCAATGATGCCGACTTGAAACAAGTGCAGGCCGATCACCCCGATGCTAAGATAATCACCATTTCGCCGACTGAGATTGCGAAACGGCACATCTTTGTCGCCGGCCGGCTGGCGAAAGTTGCAACCGGCGAAGCGGCGGAAAAGCTTAAGAAAGCGATTGCGGATCACCAGCCCGCGACGAAATAGCTCGGCCCCTACTCTATCTGGAAATTCTGAATGAACATCACTACTGATCGCCGATCTTTCATACATGCGACCTCTGTCACAGTACTGACTGCCGCGGCCTACTCGCGTGTTCTCGGCGCCAACGATCGGGTGGCGCTTGGCCTGATCGGCTATGGTCTGATCGGTAAAACGCACACGGCAACCTTCTCCAAGATCCCCGCCTGCCAGATCGTGGGGGTTGCAGACTGTCATCGCAAACGAGCTGATCAAGGCGTTACGGCTGTTGGCGGCGGAGCCACGGCCTATCAGGACTTCCGCAAGCTTCTGGACTGCAAGGATGTACAGGCAGTAATTGTTGCCACCCCGGACCACTGGCATGCCTTGATGGGGATGATGGCATGCGCTGCGGGGAAGGATGTTTATATCGAGAAGCCATTGACGCTTTTTGTCGGTGAGGGAGAATGGTTGCAGAAAATTGCTGATCGCACGAAACGTGTCGTTCAGGTGGGCACTCAGCAGCGCTCCGGTTTGCATTATCAAAAAGCCCGAGAGTTGATTCGGAGCGGCCACCTCGGCACGATTTCTTCGGTTCGAATGGACGCAATACGTAATGTTAGCCCAGGGTTCGGTAATCCGGCCGATGGTGAACCACCTGTGGGTATGGACTACAATTCCTGGCTCGGCCCTGCTCCACTACGCAAGTACAACCCCAATCGTGGACTGTACCATTTCCGCTGGTTCTGGGATTACTCGGGCGGTCAGATGACCAACTTGGGCGCTCATCATCTAGATATCGTCGATTGGTACCTCGGTTTGGACCAACTTTGCAGTGTAACCTCGATCGGCGGTCGATTCGCCCTGCGCGATAATGGCGAAACTCCCGATACCCAGGACGTGATCTTTGACTGTGGGAAGTTCACCGCTGCGTTCGTAATGCGTGAGGCGGCCCGTGGGGAACCATCGGGGTTTGGGCTTCGATTCCACGGAACCAAAGGTACGCTGGCCATCGACCGGCGAGGGTTCAAGGTTTGGGCCGATCCTGACATTCCCCCGGCCAACATGATTCCCGGAATTAAGGAAGGCCACCCCGTCGACGGGCCTCGGATGGCATTAGACGCAATACCCAAATCGCGTACCGAGTCCCTCGAAGACAAAACCGGTGACTCGGCGTCTCAGTACAGGGAACATGCCGCAAATTTTCTTGATTGCATCCGCACTCGGAAGACCCCGATCAGTGATCTGGTCAGTGCCCGGCGTACAGCGTCCGCCTGTCATCTTGCGAATCTTTCGCTCCGTCTGGGGCGATCCCTGCGTTGGGACAGCACACAGCAGACAATTCCTGATGATCCCAATGCTGTGAAAATGTTGTTGCGTCCGTATCGGGCTCCGTGGGATCATGAACTGCGTGCCCTTGGGATCGAAACGACAACTGGGTGAATACGCATGAATCGACGAACATTCCTAGCAAGCAGTGTGGCGGGTATCGGCGGCACTTCCATTGCCATTCATGCCGACGAGCCGGTACCGAGGAGTAACCTAGGCTTACTGTTGTACTCCTACGGTATTCGAGCAAGAAGCGACGTTAGGAAAGAGTTCGCACGACCGGCGAACTTCTTGTCATTCGCCCATGATCGAGGGGCGAATGCGGTACAACTTGCGCTTGGTATATGTGATGAGAAGGACTGCCTTGCGATTCGACGACTGGCCGAGAAGCGAGAGATGGCAATCGAGGGGATCGTCGCTCCGCCAAAAGATACCGCGATAGACCGCGAGCGATTCGACTCGGAATTAAAGACTGCTCAGGCCTGCGGTGCTATCGTAATGCGTATGGTGATGCTGGGCGGTCGCCGTTATGAAGTTTTTCAGCGAGCGGAGGATTACCCGGCTTTTGCGAAACAGGCTACAACTACCCTCAAACAGTCGGAGCCAATCGCGGCTCGCTACAAAGTTCAACTCGCAGTCGAGAACCATAAAGATTTGAGGATCGATGAGTTGATACAGCTCATTAAGACCATTTCGAGCGAATGGGTCGGCATCTGTCTAGACACCGGTAACAACCTGGCTCTACTCGAAGACCCTATCGCAACAGTCACCGCGTTGGCCGCCTACACTCGCACAGTTCATCTGAAAGATATCGCTTTTGAAGAGGCCCCCGAAGGCTTTCGCATGGCCGAGGTTCCACTCGGCCAAGGTTCCCTTGATCTTCCCCTTATCGTGAAGACGATCCGTCAGGCCAACCCCAAAGTGCGTTTTCAACTCGAGATGATAACTCGTGATCCGCTCCTTATTCCCTGTCTACAGGACAAGTACTGGGCTACTCTGGAACGTGTTCCGGGCAGTGATCTTGCTCGAACGCTTGCCATGGTCCGTAAGCTAGCGGTCTCACATCCGCTGCCTAGGCTGACAAAGATGTCGCCTCCTGAACAGATCGAGCTTGAGGATCGTCAAGTGCGGGAATCATTCCGAAATGCCTCAAAATCGAAATTGATTGCTTATTAGACAATGTGGAAGCCATTAGGGTTGCATTGAAGATGTATGTTGCTCTAACCAAAATATAATTCTTTGGGTTCAGAAAATTGATAATGATCCGACGGCATATGGTGTGAATGATCTTCATTCTAAGTTAGCTAAAATAGG
>CAIJTL010000057.1 GCA_903823545.1 uncultured Planctomycetaceae bacterium | reverse complement strand
GTTGGCGATCGGAGCCAGCGGCAGCAGCGCCAAATCCGCCGACAACAACTCTTCGACCGAAATCTCCCACAACCGAACGACACGATAGCGGAACCAGAGTGATTGAGCACCGTCCAAAATGTCTTGGCAGGTAAGGACACCACTCGTTGCCGGGCCGTTCGCTTCCGACCGCAGCAATACCACAACGCTGTGGACCGGAAGTTGTTCGCGTCTCGCAAGCAGCACTTGGTACTGCAACGTACGCCAGTCGATCTGCGAGTCATAGCTCGCTTGAAACTCAACGTGCATCAGCCAAGGTTCGGGCTTTACAAAGCGGAACACCTTATCGGCTCGCGGCGAGACTGTGGACAGGTCCGCATCGACGAGTTCCACTTGCTCGTGATCGCCAGCACCCAGCAACTTAGCCCAGGCTCGCGGATTCATCTCCAACAGATGCTTGAGCGTGGCATCAAACGTCATCCCTGAGCTGGCTGACTTGGAAGCGGTCGTGCTCACAGGAGATTTTGCCATCAAATCACTCCGATTCTGAGTTCACTCAAACATCGCCATCGTCGAGAATGCGAGGAATTATGGAAACTCGTCGTTCGACCGCAATTCACTCGTGCGACGTTTGCCCGACTTGCTGGTCGTCGCGTATCGTTCGCCCTCTAGTCGCCGCATACGTATTGCGGTCGTTAGAAAGCGGTTGAATTTGTTCCTGTGGTCGTTTCGCGGTCGCAGTCAGGACGATCTCCGCGTAGTTGCACTTTTGCCTTCAACGGAGTCCCTCGTGTCCATTCACCCCGAACGAGTTGTCATTATCGGTTCCGGGCCCGCCGGTTGGGCCTCGGCCATCTACACCGCACGAGCCAGCCTCAGTCCGCTGGTCATTGAAGGGGCTTTGACAGAAGATAATCGCCTCAAAGGGACGTTGCCGAAGGGGCAATTGGCGCTGACGACAGAGGTCGAGAATTACCCTGGTTTCCCCGCCGGTGACTTGCAAGCGTATCTCGCCAGTGCGATCCCCGCTGATCGGCAACCGTATTTGTTTTCGGGACACATTCATGGCGTGACTGGCCCTGATCTCGTTGAATTGATGCGACAACAAGCGGTCAACTTCGGCACACGTATCATCACCGATGACGTTGTCGATGTGGATTTCAGCCAACATCCCTTTGTCTTGAAGACGTTGGAAGGCCAGACGATCAAGGCGCTTTCCGTCATCGTCGCCACGGGCGCTCGTGCGAACTATCTCGGTCTTCCGTCTGAAGACCGATTCAAGAACATGGGCGTCTCGGCATGTGCGGTCTGCGACGGGGCATTACCTCGCTTTCGCAACAAGCCTTTGGTCGTGATCGGCGGCGGCGACAGTGCGATGGAAGAAGCGAGCTACCTCACGAAGTTCGGCTCGAAGGTTTACATCATTCATCGCCGCGATTCTTTCCGAGCCAGCAAGATCATGGGCGAACGAGTCCTCGCGAATCCGAAGATCGAAGTGAGGTGGAACTCGACGATTGCGGAAGTCCTCGGCACCGACCAAGCGGGAGTGACCGGAGTGCGACTGCAAAGCACCGTTGATCCGAGCAAGACCGAAGAGCTTGAATGCACCGGCTATTTCTGTGCGATCGGCCACACACCGAATACAGACTTCCTGAAAGGCCAGCTCGCACTCACCGAGAAAAAATACATCCAATGGACCACCCCGCAGCGCACTTACACGACAGTCGAAGGTGTCTTTGCGGCCGGTGACGTGGCTGACGATTACTACCGCCAAGCCATCACCGCCGCCGGCTCCGGCTGCCAAGCGGCCCTCGACGCCGAACGCTGGTTGGCGGCGAAGGGATTTGAGTAACAATTTAGGAGATAAACATGGCCGATGAAGAACTGCTCGCTCGCATCGTCGTCAATCCGCGAGTCATGGTCGGTAAGCCGGTCATTCGCGGAACTCGGTTGACGGTCGAGTGCATTCTCAATGCACTCGGACACGGAATGTCATTTGACGAGATATTGGTGGAGTATCCGCGGCTATCTCGCGAAGACATCTATGCTTGCTTGTTGTTTGCCAAGATGGCCATGTCCGACATCACTTACATGCCGCTGATTGCCGAAGTGGAAGTTGCCTGAAGTCGGAGAGTTCCTATGCAGTTTCTGGTTGATGAATGCACTGGTGCAGCCGTCACCGAGTTTCTGCGGGATCGTGGATTTGATGTTCTCGACGCACAAGAATCCGGGCCAGGAACTGAAGACCTTGATTGGCTGAGTCTTGCTGTGAATGAAAAACGCGTGCTGATTACAGATGACAAGGATTTTGGAGAGGCCGTTTATCGCGATCATCTGCCGCACGCCGGAATCGTGCTCCTGCGATTATCCAAGTCGACGCCGGCAACGCGCGTCGAGGCGGTCGAACGAGTGCTTCACCAATACGGCGAATCGATCGTTGGCCAGTTCATAGTTGCCACCGATCAAAAAATTCGGTTCGCTCGTTTGAGATAATTTTCGTGCATTTGACACCAAGAGAAAGTGGATCTGAATGTTGACCAAAGAGGGATGTCTGATTCGCCGTACGCGACTTTGGGCGGCTGTGCCGAGCGAAGTCGAATGGTTGCTGATCGCCGATCCGCGACACGTCAAATATCTCGCGAACTTTTGGATTCCGCCGTTCAGCTTTTCAGGCGGCGAGCGAGCGTTGTTGTTGCTCGAACGAGACGGCGGCAAAGCTGCGGGGAAGGCGACGCTGCTTGGTGATAATTTCGCGTTGAAGTCGAGCATGTGCGAAGCATTCGTTGACGACCAAGTTCCCGCGACATGGTACGACCATCAGCACTCGGTCACGAATCGTGATCACGTCTTGTTTCAAGCGGTGTCACAAGTCGCGAACAAGCTCAAAGGCCGAATCGGCGCGATCGAGTCTGAATGGCTACCGACCGGAGCACTCGATGCGATCGGTGATGGCGATATTCGACTGTCGAACATTTCCATCGGCACAGAATTGCGAAGCCTGCGACGGTGCAAAGAGCCGGACGAAATCGCATTGCTCGAAGAGTGCATGAAGGCGACGGATGCCGGACAGGCCTGGGCCAGAGAGCACATCAAGGCAGGCATGACGGAACTCGATGTTTATCGCGGCGTGCAATCTGCGTCGCTTCAAGCGGCTGGTCGAGTCGGCTTGATCTACGGTGACTTCCGAGTCACAAACGGCACCTCACCAAAAGCGGGCGGCTTGCCGACTCAGCACATTCTGCAAAACGGTGAATTGTTCATTCTCGATTATTCGGTGGTGCTCGAAGGCTATCGCAGCGACTTCACGAACGTGATCGCAGTCGGAACGCCATCATCGGAACAACGCGAAGTCTTCTCCATTTGCCAGCGTGCGATGGCTGCCGCCGAGAAAGTTCTCAAAGCCGGAGCACGAGCGGCAGACGTCTTTGCCGCTGCGAGTGCTCAATACAAACCGTCGTCGTTTGTCACCAAAGGCTACGATCACCTGACGCATCACGCGGGCCACGGCATCGGACTGGCACACCCCGAAGCACCAATCCTCGTCCCGCAAAGCGAAGATGTACTCGTCGCAGGAGACGTTCTCACTCTCGAACCCGGACTGTATGTCGACGGCGTCGGCGGAGTCCGCATCGAACACAACTACCTCATCACCGAAACCGGCTACCGCCGGCTGAGCAACCACACAATCGCTTTGGACTAGATTCTTATTTCAACGCAAAGACGCAAAGCACCGCAAAGAGAAGACGGAAAAGAATCCCATACTGCTTTGCGAACCTCTGCGTTTCTTTGTGGCTTTGCGTTGAAAATGCCTTCCCGAACTCCGGAATATCAAAATGCTCGATCTGCAATTTGTCTGTGACAATCTCGAAGCCGTTGAAGCCAACTGTCGAAATCGTGGAGTGACCGTCGATCTGAGCCAAATCACTTCGCTTCGTGAGCGGCGAGGCCAGCTCATTGCCGAAGGGGACAATCTGCGTCGCGAACAGAAAGAACTGTCTGCGATCATTCCCAAGATCAAGGACGCTGACGAAAAACAAAAGCTGATCGCTCGCGGCAAGGAACTTCGCGAAGCGATCACGGCGAATGAGAAGCTAGTGGCTGATGTCGAACCGTTGCTGCGCGATGTGCTGGTCGGCATTCCGAACATGACGCACCCAGATGCTCCGATCGGCCAGGAAGCGGACAGCAAAGTTGTGCGCATCGTTGGCGAGATCAAGAAGTTCGACTTCAAGGCTCTCGATCACGTCGCGCTCGCCGAGAAGCATGATCTCATCGACCTCGAAGCCGGCGCGCGAGTCACTGGCCACGGCTTTTATTTCTTGAAGAACGAAGCGGTGCTGCTCGAACTGGCATTGATCCAGTACGCCGTCGACAAGCTGCGCAAGGCTGGATTCACGCTCCACACGACGCCGGACTTGGCTCGCATGGAAGTGCTTGAAGGAACGGGCTATCAACCGCGCGGGCCGGAGACTCAGATTTATTCCATCACGGGAACCGACCTCAGCCTCGTCGCAACCGCCGAGATCACGCTCGGTGGCATGTTGAAGGATCACATCCTCGACGTCGAAAAGCTGCCGCTGAAGTACGCTGGGATCTCACACTGCTTCCGAACAGAAGCAGGCTCGCACGGTAAGGCGACGAAGGGGATTTACCGCGTTCATCAATTCACGAAGGTCGAAATGTTCGGCTTCACCGCGCCGGACGTCGCTGAGTCCGACAAGTTCCACCAAGAGATCCTGAGCATCGAAGAAGAGATCTTCCAAGGCTTGGGGATTCCGTACCGAGTCCTCGACATCGCCAGCGGCGACCTCGGCGGCCCGGCGTATCGTAAGTACGACCTCGAAGCCTGGATGCCCGGTCGCGGCGAAGCGGGCGAGTGGGGCGAGATCACCTCCGCCTCAAACTGCACCGATTTCCAAGCCCGCCGCCTCGGCATCCGCTGCAAGCTGCCAGACAAGAAGGGAACTCACTTCGTCCACACCCTCAACGGCACCGCCGTCGCCATCACGCGAGCCATGATCGCCCTCCTCGAAAACCACCAACAACCCGACGGCAGCATCGTCATCCCGGAAGTGCTGAGAAAGTGGATGGGGATTGAGCGGATTGGGTGAGAACGATGAACTTGGCAGAACAGATCTTCGAACGGCAAGCGTCGAGTGTGAAGCCAGAATGGTTGGCAGATCTTTATGGGCGACTCGTTTGGCTGCTTGACGACAACGGTGCAGAGGTTATTGACACACTTCGAAAGTGGATTGAGGTTGGGAATGAATCGCGAGCAAAGGTCGCACTGAAATTTGACGAAGGGTTTCTTTTTCAATCGCGTGCCGAGATGGTCGAAGCGTTCGATCAACTTTGTTGTCGATTTCCCAATCTACAAACGGATTGCGATTTGGTCATCATGGCTTGGGATAAACAAGGTGTGGAATGACGCCAACCGTTAGCCGGAATCCATCATGCTGAAGTTGAAACTGCATCCCGAAATCCTGGTCAGAGATGGCCAGAAGCAATTTGCCGTATGAAGAGTTCTTGGCGATCCAAGAACGACTGGCCGACGCCGACGACCTC
>CAIJTL010000056.1 GCA_903823545.1 uncultured Planctomycetaceae bacterium | reverse complement strand
CTGTGTGTGTCAGCACCTCGTTGATGACGATGCTGTTGATGGGGCCGATTCCAGCGACACCGGGCGAGCCATGAACTTCAGTGCTCGCACGCCAATGCTGCGGGTCATCGAGGTTGCCGCTGTTCGCGACCGCTTCGAGCGAACTGCCGAGTCCGTCTGCTCGATTCGGCCACGCACCTTTGTCGTTGTACGTCACGTCGAGCAACTTCGTACCATCGCGTTTGAGCAACATGATCGTCTCGCCGCTGTCGCTGAGTGAGCCGGTGAACTCACCTGCGATCGGTTTGCCGAGTCCGTATCTTTGCTCAAAGGCGTCATGATTCTGGACCACCAAAAGTCGTTCGCCGGGAGCCAGCGTTTGATACGCACCGTTCGTGAAGTCGAAGTCAATTCCTTCGCTGAACCGCAGCCCCGCGAGGTCGATGACGTTCGCTCCGATGTTTTGCAGTTCAATGAACTCTGAAGGTTCTGTGCCGAGCGGGTTGTAGTTGATCTCGGTGATCGTGAGGTTGCTCGCAGACGGAGCCTCGTTGACGAAGAACCGCGCCTCGTCGAGCGCCGACCAAGTATCGCCTTCTTTCGCACGGACGCGGATCAGGCCGGAGGAGTTGACGTCGATCGGCGTGCCGTTGAAGCCGGTGGAGATCAACTCGGCGTCAAAGCTGAGGTCGCTGCTGTCGGCGACGACTTGATGCACTTCGACCGACAGTACGTTGCTTCCCGCAACGAGCAAACTGTGGTCGAGCGTGAACTCGAAGAAGGTCGATTCATCCGCGCCGCTCAAAGCGAGCGTGCTGAAGGCGATGTCTCCTTCGGGCATATTGCTGCGTGCGACTTCAGTTCCGTTGAGGTACACGACCGCGCCGTCGTCGCGCCGCATTCGCAACGTCAATTGGCTAACACCGGCGGGATCAGTCACGTTGAACGACTTGCGGAAGTAAGTCGTGATGTGCTTGTTCGCCGCATCGCTGCCGAAGCTGACTGTCGTGGCCTCGTCGCCGTCACCGTAGCCGAGTTCCGCATTGCCGTTCGACCAGCTTGAGTCGTCGAATGCGGAGGCTCGCCACGCGCTCCCTTGATTGCTGCCTGTGTCGAGGAACTTCCACTCGGCCCCGCGCGCGATCAGCGTGCCGGTGTCGATTCCCGTGTTGAACAGAATCGCGTTCGGATTGATCGCGCCGCCAATGAGTCGCGGGTCGCTGCCATCGAGCGTGTAGTAGACATCGCCGGTCGGCGCGGTGAGAAACAGATCGAAGCCGGTGGCCACTTGCCCGCCACGCTGACTGAATTGCGGCGTCTCGACGCTCGAAAACAGCGGAGCCGCCGCACCTCGAAAGTTCTCTCCGCTAGCATCGAACAACACTGCCTCGCGAAGTTGCTGCAACAAAATGTTGTTGCGCGGTGGGATGAAGTTGTTGACGATGTTGTCGAGCACATTCAGCCAATCGGCCTTCGTCAACGGTGAATCGCCGGGAGCACGCTTCGAGTCGCCCCAGCGTGCGGACTCGGCGATGATCGCTTGCTGAATTTCGTTTGTGCGATTGAGGAACCGCGCGGTTGCCGCGTCTTGCGTCAACGCGCCGCCATTAAAGAGATGCTTCTGCACCGAGTCACCGAACGTCACGCGGAATTCTTCGACGTGCATCAGTTGTTGCAGAATCCATTGTGGCGAACTTCGATCAAACGACTCACCCGCAGGGAACGGCCCGACGCGATTCTCGTTTGCGTTGAGCAGCGTGTGCTCGGAGTCGTGCGAGAAGAACTGGAAGCCTTGTCGATTGTCGGTCGCTCGACTGCGGATGCCGTACCAGTTGTTCGGCGACTGATTGCCGAGGAATGCCGAGACCGGCGCATCGAGATTGCCGCCCCACATGGCGACCAGGTTGTAGTCGATCAAATTATCGACATCGAGCAGCACCTCGAACGCAGCGTTGTTCGATCCGTCCGGATTCTTGCCTTGTAGCTTGAGGTACTTGTTATAGCGCTCAGTCGCATCCGTCGTTGCAGCGATGTCGTTGACGGCGTCGTACAAGCGTTGCCACGCATCAAGGTTTCCGTCGGTCGCGTTGATGACATACGGCCCCGCTTCGACTTTGACGACATCGTAGTCCTCTTCGTTCCCACCGAGATAAGTCTCGGCATAGTCCGCTTCGGATCGCTCCTGTGTTTGATAGATGCCCCAGTATTGGCCGTTGATGTAGAGGTGATAGAAATCGCCGCGCGTGTAAGGCTGCCCCATCGCGTGCTGCGTGTCGCGCGAGAAGATGTCGCGGACCATGATGTTGTTGGGATCGCCGAGGAACGACCACGAATAATTCTGCGACGTTCGCAGGTCGAACTGCTGAAAGACGTCTGCTCCCTCTTTTCCAAACAGCGGATATTTGAGCGTTGCGTCGCCGTATTGCTCGCGGAAGAAGAACCGCAGCGCGTGCTTCGGATTGTCACCGCTGCGGCTGAACCCGCCACGTATGCGCAGGCCAGCATTCGCTTGAAAGCCCTTCGAGCCGTCTGGATTGATGAGTTCGATCGACCCCGGTCGCTCCCAAGCGATCCCGCTGCCGCCGGCGTTGACGTAGATGCCGCTGCTGGGATCGAACAAGTTCGCGGCATCCGTCGTGACGCTAAAGGTCGGGATCGCTTTGAGCGCGTCGATCAACTGCGGCCCGTAAGTCGGATCGTTCACGACATCTGGGTCCATGCCGTAGTCGAGGTCTTGTCCGTTGACCGGGCCAGTCGGGAACCCAGCGGGCGTCTCTTCGTTCGGCGATTGACGAATGACGTCGTTCAAGAACAAGTACGTCTGCGTGTCGACGTCGCTCGACGCGAAGTTGGCCTTGAACGCGGCCGCTCGCAGTACTGTCGTCTTCGAGATGTTGAGCGGCGATGTGTAAACCGTGCCGTGCGAATCGGTCGGCGTGCTGCCGTCGGTCGTGTAACGGATCGTCGCTCCAGGTGTCGCCGTCGTGATCGCGACGGCGATCGGCTGCGTGTAAAATCCGTGATCGACGCTGAATTTCGTGTCGGCCACTTGATCGACGAAGCCCTGCAAGTTCGCGCTGCCGGGAGTCGGCGTGTCGAAGAACTGCGGCGGCAAGACGTTTAAACCGGTTGCGATCAACTCCGGTGTCAGCAGAAACGCCCCGTCGTTCTTCGCGTTGTTGAGCGCTTGAAACGCGAGCACGTTGCGACCGGTCGTCAGCAGATTCTTGAAGCTGTTGAGATTGATCGACTCGACCGCGCGCGATTGTTCTGCAGTGCGTGACGCGGTCGCGGCGGAAGTAACCGTCAGCGTCGCAGGTGCGTTCCGCTCCGCGATCTTCGTCCCGTTGAGATACGCGACGAAGCCGTCGTTGTAGCGCATGTTGAGCGTCAGCGTTTCGACTCCCGCTGGATTCGTGACTTCGAACGGAACTCGCAGCCAAGCGGTCGAGTTCACGTTCTTGACGCTCGTTTGCACGTCAGTCTTTGCACCAGCGGTATCGGCAGTCGTCACCTGCCAACCGAGCGTGCCGTTCGACAGAAGTTGGTACTCGTTGCTGTCCACAAAGTTGTCATTGCGAAAACCTTGCCGAATCGCGATCTCAAACGAGTCGCCGCCGCCGCGCTCGTAAAACATCGAATCGAGCGTCGCCGTGATCCCGCCCGCCGGGACGGTGAATTGCCCAACCGTCCAATCGTGCCCACGCGGATTTTCAAAACGAATCTCGTTTGCAGGGCTTGTGTCTGAGTTGAACTTGTTCGTGAATGTCACTCCCGACAGCCGCAGCAAACCGCCGTCATCGCTGCCGAAACCGATCATCCAGTTCCCCGCCGGAATGAAGACGGTCGCCTGCGCCCGCAATGCGATGTCGTCCTGATCTTGGTTATTGACGCCGTTTGGATAAGCCTGGTTCGTCCCGAACGCGCCGCTGTTGCTCGGATAGTCGATGACCTGAGCCGTCGTCTGAATGTCGCTCGCGAACGTGTAGTCGCCCGCCGCAAAGTTGCCGTTGAAAATCGCTTCGGTTTCGGTGGTCGTGTCGATGGTCCCGTCGCTGCCGCCGTTGAGGTCGATGAACCGCACGCCGATTCCCGGAGCCGCAATGCCGAAACCGATCCCTGTCGTCACGCTCTTCCAACGCGAGTCGATCGCGAAGTTCGGCTGCATCCAAGTTGTCAGCCGCGCCGAGTCGGTCGAGTTCGGCACGAGCAAATCGCCGACCGTCCCACTCGTCACCAACCGCGATTCCGTCAGCAACCCAAACGAGACATCCTCTTGCTGCTGAGGATAGCTCGGCGAGAACACATGCGCCACACTCCGATTCGGTCGCACCAGCGCGAGGTATTCCCCTCCGTCATTCAACGAGAAGCTCGTGTGCAACTCACCCGACTTACGATCCTTGCCCGACGCAAAGACGACTCGATACTCGCCCGCCGCCAACGAGATGTTCGGAAACTTCCACTGTGTGAGTTGCCCCGAATTGTCCGTCAGATACCAACCATCCAGACTGACCGAATTCGCCGTCGGATTGTGAATTTCAATCCAATCTGGCGAGTCACCATCTTCATCCAGCAACCCACCGCTGTTCTTCGCCAGAAACTCGCTGATGAACGGTTCGGTCGAAGTCATCACACTGCGAACTTCTAAGCGTTCGACACTCGTTACCAAGTGTGATGTCGCGACTGCGCCATGACGTCGCTCCCGAACGCGGTCTCGACCAACTCCCCAAAGTTGTCGTGCGACCAAGTCACGAACCTTCATTGACCAACTCAAACGACTTGAAATCAGGCTTCGATTTGCGGCCACGAGCGTCTGTTCCCAATAAAGCTTTGCGAAGAAATGAGCGAAAGAATGAGTGACAATCAGATGCAGTCTGGCGGCCAGCCCAACATTCGGAGTTCGACAAACCAAACGCACTTCGATGGCGGAATAGAGCGGCTCCCTTGAATCACCATCTAACGTAAAGCGTTCTCGACGGGAGCGTCAATCAGTTTATTGAGCCGAATTGTGTAATCGCTCGCAGGCGATGACGGTCGCTTTGCCGAGGACTCGCGCATAAATCAGTACGCCAGGACGTGAGCCATCAAGCGGGAGCTTTCGGCGGACCTTCTCGATGTCGACGGAAAGATGTCGGCATTTGATTTCGACGGAACCAAAGTCAAAGCGTCGGCAGGCGGCGCGGACTTCGCGGTCGTTGTTTGGCAAGACATCGAGCACTCGAAAGGTCTGCATCCACGGTGATATCACGGCATTCGGAGCAGTGAGATATTCCTCCGCGTCATCCAAGCGAGTGACCTGCAAACGCTCGGCCAGAACATCGAGCAAACCGGATCGGACCAACGCTGGGTCCGGATCAAAGACGAACGCTTGAGTCGTCGTGATGTCCGCTCGGGCGGAGAGCGGATCTGCGGAAATAGATTCGCCCGACGGCAAGACGGTCGCGCGAAACGACTCGCTCCCAGCAAGATCGCCGAACCATACAGTCGCCTCTTTGCATTCGCCGTTGAGGCTAATCAGTTCAATCTCCGCGCCCGGAAACTTGCCAACGAAATTACTGGCCGGGCTGAGTTTGATCGCACCGCCGCGAAATTCCGCGATCAACGTTTTGAGTACTTCCAACCCCGGCGAAAAGTCTTCGATCCGTAGCGTCCGCTGTTGGCCGCTCGGACGACGATCCGGGTCGATATGTAACAAGCCGGTCCGTTCGGAGATCGTCGTCACATCTTGAGTCAGTGTTTGCAGCCGATCCGCAACGCCAAAGAGCTCCGAGTTCCAGGTCGCACGCAAACACATCGACGGATCAAGATCGACACCGCGCACCTCACAACGTTCCGCCAACGCGATCGAATCGCCACCGATGCCGCAGCAGTAATCCCAAACGAGTCCCTCAAAGCGTTTCGCTTTGTGCCGTGCGATCGCTTCCGACGTAGCTTGCTCAAGCCCTGTCGGCGTGAACCACATCTGATCGGCTCGCGAGAACTTCGCAGCCGCTTTGCGACGCAAGTCACGTAACGTCAGCGCCGTCCTAACGGCACCATCGGAAAACTGCGCACGTAACCGTTGCTGCAAATGGAACTCGGTCTCGCGCGGCTGCGGATGTGCGAGTTCCTCAAAAAGCTGCGGCGAGTTTTTCAACTCATTCAAGACTCGCAATTCATCCGCAAAAGATTCGCTATCTAACATGCCTACCCGATTGATTGTGAATTGAGTCGTTACCTGAAACACGTCACTTTTGTCGTGAGGCAGCCTACTCGCGTTTCACTCGAATCGCCATTAAGTCACTTCGCGCATCGGTCCACAGCACCTTGCGGTCGCCGTTGCTCATCTTTTGCTGTTGGAAATCCGAGTGTGCCAGCAAAGCTTCGTCTTTCGTCAGGAGAACCCAAACATTGCGTTCGGCTCCAAGACCATCACGTTCCTGACGGACCACCAACATCTTCAAATTAAGACGGTCGGCATGAGCTAGTAACACGGGCCGCAGATCGAGATGTCGATTGGAAATATGGACTGCGACGACCCCTTTCTCACGGAGGTGTTTCGAGTAAATGTCGAACGCTTCAACGGTCAATAGGTGAGCCGGCACACCATCGCCAGAAAACGCATCAAGCACGATCGCGTCATAAGACTGCGCAGCTTCTAGCTCCATTTGTAGTCGCGCGTCTCCCAACACGATGTCTGTTTTCGCGGGACAATCTTGGAGATAGCTGAAGTACTGTTTTGCAAATCGCACGGCCTCCGGATTGATCTCGTAAAACCGCAAGTGATCTCCCTCACGTCCGTAAACGGCACTCGTTCCACCTCCCAAACCCACGAGTCCGACTTTCATGGGTCGATCTGGTCGGTGGGCATTGAGTATCAGGCCCATTCCAGACTTTTTGCTGTAATAAGTCGTCGCTTGCCTTCGTCGTTCTGGGTCGAGGAATTGCATGCCGTGTAAGACCCCGCCGTGCTTCATTTTCACGACGTCGATGTATTCTTCGATTTTCAAGACACCGAAGAAATTCCTGACCGCATCAGTCCGATCGCCGGTGATCTGACGCAGGTGCAACAGGAGATTGATCGAGAGTGAAGCGGTCACTGCAATCAGCGCCGCCCACAACCATGCCGAGCGACCTCGATATAGCGGACATGATGCATCGCGAGCGAAGACGAGCAGCGGAAGAACTAACACCACCACAATCGACCAATAAAACTCGGCATAGCTTGTGAAGATTCTCGGAGCGACCAAGCCGACAAACATGCCTCCCAATGCTCCGCCAGCCGAGATGCACAGATAGAAAGAAGTCAGATATTTCGGATGCGGTTTCATCCGTACTAGCTCACCGTGACAGACCATGCAGCCGCAAAACAGCATCGAGAAAAACGACACCAACTGGTGCATCATCAGCGCTTTCCCTCCCTGATGCAGCAACGAAGCGCTGTATCCCGTCGAGATGATCAGTCCACCGTAAAGGATCGACCGCACGTACCACCGCGTGCTGTCGAACGTCAGGATGAATGACAACAGGTAAATCGTCAGCGGCACGATCCACAGAAACGGAATCACTGCCACTTCTTGGCAAACTTGGTTCGTCGTGGCGATCAACAACACGCAAGCGGTCATGGGCAACGCGATCCACAACGTCCAGTCCAAGCGATTTGGCTGACTCGGTGCGATTGTAGACTGAGTTGTTTCGGCGTTGCTCAAATCGTTCGTTGTGTCTGCTTCAGATTCGTCGTTGGTAGTTTCGCTGGCGATCTTCAATTCAAACGGAGCGTCAGGTTGCATTGCGTTTGCCAATGCACACAAGCCGCAAGTCACCGCGAATACGAAGAAACCCCAAGACCAAAGCTGACCTTGTCGAAAGATGTCGAACGCTGGCTCAAATGCAAACGGATACGACAACAACGCCAACAGAGATCCGACATTTGACAGCGCATACAGTCGGTACGGTGAAACTCCCGTTTTGGTTCGAGCAAACCAAGACTGCAATAGTGGTCCGGTTGCTGACAGCAGAAAATAAGGCAGTCCAATGCAGACCGTCAGCAACAGCATGATTCGACCAGTCGGGTCATCAGCCGGATTCGGCTTCCAACTGGCGTCTGGTGTAATTGGCCCGAGCGACACGGCGACGGCCAACAGGGTGACATGCAACAGCGCTTGAAACTCACGCGGAACATACTTGGTAGCGAGGTGAGCGTAGACGTAACCGCAAAACAAGACGATTTGAAAGAACAACATGCAGACCGTCCAAACGGCGGGACTGCCTCCAAACCACGGTAGAATTGCCTTGCTCAGTAATGGCTGCACTTGAAACAACAAGAACGCGCTTAGGAATGTCGTCAGCGCAAAGAGGGGCGTAGTCCAACGGGATGTCATCTTGAAAACCGTGCAAAGATGAGGGGAATGCACACTTCAACGTTCCGTTAGTTTGTGTCGCTGGCTCGCATGTGAGGCCGCGTAGCATCAAATGCGTGGAATCAATCTCGTCCATCGAGCCAGTCATATGCTCTGAAGGCAACATCGCGGTCGTGCCGTCTTTTACGACATTGCGAGTTATGCCTCGCAGAGCCAGGAACGATTTCACTGTTGTGGCCGGTCTCAGACCGAGCCACATGCGCAATGACCGAAGGTCTCCGCAATGGATAGGAGACCTGCGTCTAATTCTTGTGGCTCGGTCAGAAACCGGCCAAAACGCAGACCGGCTACAACCTCACGCTCGCGACCAGAGAGAAATGGCGATACGGTTTTGTCGATTCGCGTCAGGACGGTAAGCCTGACCTACGAGTTTTGAAACTACCGGCTCTCCGCCATGTATGTTGAAAATTGTGTTTTGTGAGCGGCAAAGCTCTGGCTGCGGGTGATTTTCGCCTTAAGCGGCGGCTAGCGCCTTGCCGCTCACCCTGCCATCCAACACGAATGGCGAAGAACCAAACTACCTCAATCAACCTGGTCGTGAGCCTTCGTAGCAAAGGGATTCTGAAGCATGAATCGACTCCGCTTCTTTGCCGCTTTTTGTTTGACCAGTTTTATCAGCCTGATGTCGGCCGTAACGGCGGACGAAGTGCGGTTGCCACGCAACTCGCCAGAATCATAGGGTGTTTCATCGAAAGCCGTTCGTGAGTTCGTTGAGACCGCCAATCAAAAGATCGACACACTGCACAGCTTGATGTTGGTCAGACACGGGTACGTCGTGGCTGAAGGCTGGTGGACGCCGGAGTCCGCTGAGAAGCCGCACATCCTGCATTCGCTCAGCAAGAGTTTCTGTTCGACAGCAGTCGGCTTGGCGGTCGCAGAAGGGAAGCTGAGCATCGACGATCCAGTTCTCAAATTCTTTTCGGAAGATGCCCCGGAGAAGCCGTCCGACAAACTCAAGCAGATGCGCGTCCGCGACTTGCTCACGATGTCGACGGGACATGACAACGAGCCGAAGTTTTCAGATGAAATGCCGTGGGTGAAGTCATTTCTCGCACATCCGGTTCCGCACAAGCCGGGGACTTATTTTCAATACAACTCACCGGCGACCTACATGCAGTCGGCCATCGTCCAAAAGGTGACGGGACAAACTGTCCTCGAATATTTGAAACCGCGATTGTTTGATCCGCTGGGAATTCAAAGTCCCGCCTGGGCAAGCAGCCCACAAGGAGTCTCGGTCGGAGGTTGGGGCTTGGCCGTTCGCACTGAGGACATCGCTAAGTTCGGCCTGCTCTATTTGCAGAAAGGAAAGTGGAACGACAAACAACTCGTCCCGGTTTCGTGGATTGAACAAGCCACTTCCCGACAAGTCTCCACTGGCAGCGATCCCGCTCGCGATTGGGATCAAGGTTATGGATTCCAGTTCTGGCGTTGCCGTCACGGAGCGTACCGAGGCGATGGAGCATTCGGACAATTCTGCATCGTGCTCCCGGAGCAAGACGCCGTCATCGCGATCACTGCCGACACGAAGGATATGCAGGCCGAACTCAACATCGTTTGGGACAAGCTGCTCCCAGCGTTTCATGCCGCCGCACTGCCGGCCAATGCTGACGAAGAAGCCAAACTCAAAGCGGCCCTCGCAGACCTTTCGGTTCCGGCGAACCACGTCAACAACACAATCAAGCTGCCGGGGTCTAAATAAGTGATTGCATTATCTCACGCAGTTCAGGCGGCTCGCCTGAGTTACGAGTTTTTCAAATAAAATGGGATCTTCACCAAGTATCGAAACGCAAGGTTTCCCGCAGAGGCGCGGAGTTCGCGGAGAAGACCGGTCTTTTGTGTTCTTCAATCTCTGCGGCCCCTGCGCCTCTGCGTGAGACCATTTCGTGAATTACCTGATCCAACACAAACGACGGATCGCAAAAAATGCAGGCGAGCCGCCTGCGCTACGAGAAAAGGACTCGATCTATGAAATACCTAGTCTGCCTCTTCCTGACGTTCGCACTTCTGTCTACCGCACACGCTCAAGAAATCAAACGCAACATCCCTTACGCCGACCCGGCACACGAGCGGCAAGTGCTCGATGTTTATTCGCCGAAGGAGGCCAAGAATCTGCCGGTCGTTTTTTGGATTCATGGAGGCGGCTGGCAAGCGGGAGATAAATCCAGCGTTCAATTGAAACCGCAGGTCTTCGTCGAGAAAGGTTTTGTGTTTGTCTCGACCAACTATCGTCTGCTGCCGAGTGTCGATATGGACACGATCATTCGCGACGTAGCGAAGTCGCTCGGTTGGGTTCACAAGCACATTGCCGAACATGGCGGCGATCCGAAACGAATCTACGTCATGGGACATTCTGCGGGAGCACAACTCGCGGCACTCGTTTGCATTGACGATCGGTACTTTAAGGCGGAAGGCGTTCCGTTCGACGTTCTCAAGGGCTGCGTTCCCGTCGATGGTGATACCTACGATGTCCCCGCCATCATTGAAACTGCGGAAACTCGCCGCCGAGTTCACGGACAGCCTCAGGCGAAATTCGGCCATCGCGAAAAGTTTGGAAACACACCAGAGAAACATCGCGACCTTTCAGCGGTCACGCATGTCGCCAAAGGGAAGAACATCCCACCGTTTCTAATCCTCCATGTCGCCGATCATCCCGATAACGCGGCTCAGGCCCAACGCCTCGGAGCTGTCCTGAAAGACGCGGGCCTTCCCGTTACGGTCTTCGGAGCGAAAGAAACCAACCACACCAAGATCAACGAAAACCTCGGTGACCCAAACGACTCGTCAACGAAAGCGCTATTGGACTTCGTCGGTGTGAAGTGACTCGTAAACGCGGAAGTCAAACATCTCGACTCTTCTCTTTTTGTCCCCCATCTTTTTGTCAGTTCCTCATCACCCCGCAACAAAGTCCGAAGCATTAGCCTCTCTCGACTGACATTGATCCATTGAATCGCATCCAGTTCTGTGTGTTGTAGGAATCGCCAAGCATGTGCTTCGAAAGTCTGTAATTCGTCCTGAAGCGTGGTGATTTTGAAAGCCACACGTGGACCGCACAGCCGGACTTTCTGCTCACCGATCTTGTGGCCGTCAGCAAACATTTGAAATGTCTTGCATGACCAATGCACCTCCCCCAAGCAGTTCGGTCAATGCGTCTTGATAAAGCTCAACATCCAGCCCCGTTCCCCAATCCGCGATGGCCGCACAGAGCCAATCATTCCAACTTCGGTCACTGTCGCTCAGCGGAGTGAACTGCGAATGGTCAATCGAAAACTGCTGACGTAGAGCACGTGTGAGTCCCGCATTCACGAACTCATGCTGAACCAATTCCGTGCGTGTGTTAACCAGTTTTCCATGAGGCAATTCAGCCAACAGCAGATAGTTGTAAGCCTGCGAGCGATGCCTTGGAGTCAGCGTCTCAACCGCTTTCGCCTCAAAGATGCAACAACGGCGAATGAGCATGTCTGCAAAGTACATTTTCTTGTAGCTGCGAAACGAAACCGAAATGGGCAACTCCAACTGAACTCCGCCAAATCTCCGAGCAACTTCCTTCTTGTAGACCCACTCATCGAAAAAGCGGCCCAGATCGTTATGAACGTCAAAGAAGCAATCCATCACGTCAAAAGCCAAGGCTCCAAACTCAGACTGGCTCGGTATCCACAAATCTGCGCCAATAGAAATAGGCATTCTGTGGCCCCAGTTTTCATCTTTTTGTCCCCCATTTATTTTGTCAGCGATCCAGGAAACCTGACAAAAAGATGGGGGACAAAAAGATGTAGCAAATAGATTGATATTTTTATTTTTGGGTTGCGATCTTCTCAGCAGCTAAGTCGCGTGGATGCGGTGTTACTGCTCTCGCGGGAAGTGATGTCAGCACGACGCAAATAGTGTCTGTGGCTGGATCAGCCCAGGCGATCGTGCCTGTGGAGCCGGTGTGGCCGAATGTTTTTTCGGAGTAGCCCGCGCTGCCAGCTCCTTTGCCAACGTTGAGTCCCAAGCCGCGCGGCGTTAATCCGGCGGCGTTTTGATTGCTCGTCATCAGCCGTGCGGTTTCTGGTTTGACGACAGCACCTCGTTGGAACAGAAACTCGCCGAGGAACCGAGCGATATCTGGTGCGGACGCATGAGTCCCTCCCCACGGTGCTCCGAGCTTTCGCCAATACGGACTGTTCCAATCCCACTCCTTCGCCGTTGGGTCGCCACCACCTGCCTCAACCGCCGCGAACTCCGTTTGCACGGGAACGAAATCCTCCAACTTGAACCGACCCAATCCTTGTGCCGACCGCGTCATCTTCAGTGGTTGCAAGACCGTTCGATCAACGAGCGTCAGGATGTCATTCTTGCTCAGCAGTTCCGCCACATGCGCCGCCAGCAAGATCGCCATACTCGAATACTGGTACTTGGAACCGGGAGCAAATTGCAGTGGCGTCTGAATCGCGTGCTCCACGAATTCAGACAGCGGAGCATGTTTCCTGCGTAGCGAATCGTTGTTCGCCAATTGATCCGGGAGCCCGGAAACGTGCGACAACAAATGCCGCATCGTCACTTCGTCGCGTCCGTCGCCAGTGAACTTCGGAATGAACTTTTTCAATGGGTCATCGAGTTTGAATTCCCCTTTGTCAAAGAGTGTCATCAGCGCGGTCATCGCGATCGGCTTCGAAATCGACCCCAGCAAAAACATCGAGTGCTCATCACGCGCTTTTCCAAACGCACGAGTGAACGACATCTCCCGCTGAGCCACATATATCACCGCCGCGGCCACCTGTCCTCGATCCGTCGCGCGAGCCAACACATCCGCCGCTTCATCCAACCGCTCCTGCCGCAACGCGGCAAACAACGGCGTTCCCAAAGAGACAGCCAATCCAGCTTGAAGAAACGAGCGTCGCTGCATGATCATGCCTTTCGGTGTTTGCGATGTTGTTCAGATTGAATCAGAGAATGACTTATCTTGAGTGATTAGAACGTCTCACTTTGAGACAGCCAACGACTTTAATTCTGATGAAGTGAAGCGAACTTTGAGCGACAGCATTCCAATTCTTTTGTTACCGGGAATGGCCGCAGATGAGCGGCTCTTCGAGTCCCAACTGGCTCGATTCAGTCATCTGAAGGTTCCCGTTTGGATTGAACCATTTCCCCGCGAATCATTGCAGGCGTATGCAGCTCGATTGGCGAAAGTGGTCGATCCCGGTGTTCCGTGCATCATTGGCGGGGCCTCGTTTGGCGGGATCATTGCATTAGAGATGTCGCCACATCTTCAGACATTGGCTTGCGTTCTCATTGGGGCTGCTCGATCCCCAAAAGAGTTTCCTTGGCGATGGCGGCTTATGCGACCACTGGCCATGCTCGGTCCAAATTGGCTCGGAGGTCTAGCGAAAGTCATCGCGTCCGTTGGTAGTCTTGTCTTAGCTCGTGGAACAGTCCGCCGATTAAAACGCTTGTCGCAAACCGAATCGGCGTTCGTGCGATGGGCCATCTGCGCCGTTCTTCGTTGGTCTCCGAGTCCAGCCGCGCAGGCAAGGTTGGTGGACCACATTCATGGCAGCGCTGACCGAGTCTTTCCGATAGAGTTAGTTCGACCGAGCGTGATCGTTCCAGGTGGCAGCCATGCTTTGTCATTGTTTAGTCCCGGTGCGGTGAACGACTTTTTGGTTCGAGTCATCGAACGAACCAAACCTTCGGCAAATCCACAAGCAAAGTATCGCGATGATGTGTCGGTTCTCGGCTAGTTGAAAGTTCGTGACCTGGAGTGCGGCGGCTCGACGCAGCCCTCCATCGACTTGGAATAACGATCCTCACAGTCTAGGAAGCGCCGCTATGAAGGCTGACTGACGAACCTTACTTTGGGGTTGATCGACGTCGCCATTCCAAATGATCTAAGGGCGGTGTCGGGCCACCGCACTCCAGGGTTTTGAAATGGGTCGTGTTACAGGCCGGTGCGGCTGAGGATGTCGCGGAGCAATTCGACGGGGACTCCAGCAGACCAGGCGGCGGCGACGGCGGGGAGGAGATGTTGTCGCGGCACGGTGGTGATTGAGTTCGCGCCTTTGAGCGGCAGGAAGAACGCATTCGGGCCGGTGCCGAGCACGAGGTTGTCGAGCAGTCCAAAGGCCACTCGTCCGCCGCGTGCTTGATGTTCACGCAATTGCGGGGTCTCACCCTCAATGGAATAAAGCACGACATGGCCGCGACACGCGGCAACCAAGCGTTCTACCTCTGCGGCATTCGCCGGTGCGACGACGGAGCCTCCGGGAGGAACTGAATGAACCAGCGGCAGGACGTCATCGACCGTCAGGTCCGTTGACGATGGCACGGCAGTTGACTTCAGGCAGGCCAAAACCGAAACGTCAGTTCGTTCGCATCCGAGACCATCTTTCAGGGCCTCGGGGGTGTGACATTCAAAGATTGCCGCTTCCACGCGCGGGTGAAGCAACAGAGAACAAATGCGGTCTCGATCGGAAACGGGCAACGAATACGGTCGCTGACCATCAACGAAGACTTCCGATCCAACAGTCATGCCGACACGACGACCAAGTTTCCGCAGTAAGGCAGCGATGAGCTGCGCGATGCTGGCCGCTTCGGTTGATCCTGCAATGCCAATGATTGGAATGCAGCCATCTTCACCACCC
Source organism: uncultured Planctomycetaceae bacterium (assembly GCA_903823545.1). Lineage (GTDB taxonomy): Bacteria > Planctomycetota > Planctomycetia > Planctomycetales > Planctomycetaceae > SXKJ01. The sequence continues at coordinate 3,729 of CAIJTL010000056.1, read as the reverse complement.
GGAAACATCAGCTCGACAATCGCGTCACCGACCGGTTGAGGCTTTCCATAAAGGGGCGCGACGTGCATCGCCAAGCCGGGGCCCGCGTTGACTTCGATGATCACTCCACCTTGCGATTCGAGCGGTTCTCCGATGTCCGCTGCGATGACATCCAAGCCTGCGATGTTGAGTCCCACCGTCTGTGCCGCAAGCACTGCTCGCTCAGCGACCGCCGGATGAACGTCACATGTTTCGTCCGTGGTCATGTCACCGTTGAGTCGCAATAAGACTTCTTGACCGGCAGCAGGAATCGATTCGACCGTGAGCTCTTGCCTCTTCAATTCCAGGATCGCGACATCGGTCAGCTCAATCATTCCCAACGGGTCTGTGTAATTTTGGCCGCGACGCGGATCGCGATTTTCTTCTTCGACCAATTCGGTGATCGTGCTTCGTCCGTTGCCGGTGACGATATCCATTTGCCCGCGCGCCGCAGCCACCAAACGATCGCCGACAACGAGCAAACGATGGGCGAGTCCTCGAGCGAATTGCTCAACGATCACACCGCTTGTTCCTTCTTTGTTTTCTCGGAGCGCAAGGTCAAACGCTTCGACCATTTGCTCGCGAGTCGTCAGTTCAAACGAGATTCCGCGACCGTGATTCGCGTCACGCGGCTTGATGACAACCGGAAACCCGATCGCTTGCGCCGCAGCCCATGCTTCATCGGCAGTCTCAGCGACGCGGCCTTGTGGCACCGGAACACCGACCGCTCGCAGCAACTTCTTCGTCAACTCTTTGTCTTGCGCGATGTCTTCACCGATCGAACTCGTCTGATCGGTTTCCGCCGTCCAGATGCGATGTTGGCGTGCCCCCTCACCGAGTTGAACCAGACTTCCGGTCGTCAGTCGACGGTAAGGAACTCCGCGCGATTGTGCGGCGGACAAGATCGCTCGTGTGCTCGGCCCCAATCGGACGTCATCGGCGAGATCGACGAGCTTGCGAATCTCGGTCGCGGCATCAAACGTCGTGTCGTTCAAGGCAGCCAGCAAACATTGTTTCGCCGTTTCCAAACAGGCTCGCCCAAGATCTTCTTCTTCAAACTCAAACGCCAAGCGGCACGTTCCGTCAGAGTTAATTGACGACGAGTGACTGAATCGCGGTGGTGTTCCAGCCGACGATTCGAGGAGACAGACAATTCGCTCCAGCAAACTAGCGAGCGACAATCCTATTTCCGCCAACTTGCGAAACGATTCGCTTGGCTCGGCGGTGTGTCCGAGATTCAACGAGGCCGGAGTTTCTTCGAGTGCTGGCAACCAGCTCAGCAAACGCTCGACAACGACTGGCGCTGTGTCCGATCGCCAATTTGCCAGCGACCCTAAATCAACGAGTACCTCTAAAGTCGGGACACCGGCCCAACGATTCGGTCCATGAAACGCAACGATCTGACGCAACTCCATGCTTTACTCCGCAACTGAAAGGGTTCGCGAGTATCGAAGACTGGCGGCAAAGCGTAAAGAGACATCTTGAAGCATGATGACCGCTGTTGACCGAACGCTCGGTTTTCGAGTTCACTCTCTCGTGAATTTAGTCGCTCAATCAAGCGACGTTATTCAGACCCCACCGAGCTTGTCTCGATGGAATCGGGCCTCTGCACTACGCGGCTTGGTGGCCAATACCTCCGTCGTAGTGCAGATGCTCGATGACCACTGAGGCAAGCTCAGTGGGGTTGTTAGGATTGGAACGGCTCAAGGAGGATGCCGATGGCAACCAGCGTTCGAGTGCACGAATCAGTAACGGCGGAATCGAAGATCTTGTCGAACGGGACTACATCACCGTCAGCCAGCCGACCGGCTCGATCAAACGAGCCGACAGTGAAGCAGATCATTGCCGCGGCGCGATCATTGCCAGCTCCCGCTCGCGGCGGGATCGTGCTGAGTGTGATTTCGGCTGTATTGCTGTGGGCGAGTTTTACGCCGCTCAATTTTTCGCCGCTGGCGTGGGTCGCACTTGCACCGTTGTGTTTGTTAATTCGATTGGAACGAGCCCCTCGGTTGTGGTGGTTGACCACATTGATTGGCGGCGCGGCCTTTTGGTACCCGTCGTTGCAGTGGTTGCGCCTCGGTGACGTGGCGATGTACGTCGCGTGGTTCGCTTTGGCGGCGTATTTGTCGATTTACTTTCCGCTGTTTGTCGGACTCTCGCGAGTTGCCGTGCATCGTTTCGGAGTTCCGCTGACTGCTGCAGTTCCGCTGGTTTGGGTCGGTTTAGAATACGCTCGCGCGCATTTGCTGACTGGTTTTTCTTGGTACATGCTCGGTCATACGCAGTATCGCTGGGTCGAATTGATTCAGTTGTCTGACATCTTCGGTGCGTATGGAGTGAGTTTTGTCGTGGCAATGAGCAGTGCGACGATTGCCGGCCTCGTTCCAGATCAACTGTTGCAACGCTTGCGATTGATCGCACCATTGCAGCTTCCTGAAGAGCTGAGCCACTTGCCTCAACCTGATGACGGGCCGTCGGCAACCACTCGCAGCCGCTCAAGTCGACAGATTATGTCGCTTGCGACGTGCTTGTTGGTTCTGATGACATCTGTCGTTTACGGCTATGTCCGCCGCAGTCAGGCAAAGTTTGAACCTGGGCCGCGCGTGGCGATGATTCAAGGAAATTTCGTCTCGTCGATGAAGCATGACGAGTCGGAACACAGCAAGATTTTCACGACTCACGATGTGCTGACTGGCTACGCGGTGAGGCACAAGCCGGACATCATCCTCTGGCCGGAGACGATGTTTCGTTGGCCACTCGTCGATGCCGATCCGGACCTCAGCGAAGATGATCTTCGCCGAGTAGCTCCGAACGTCCCTGTTGAAAGTTGGCGTGATCCTTACGTTCGCAATTCGCTGACAGAAATGAGTCAGCGCAGCGGTGCGAGCATGGTCATCGGTCTCGATCGCTTTCAGGCTGATCCTTCAGGGCTGAAGCATTTCAATTCCGCTGCCTTGATTACTCCCGATCGAGGAGTGATTAGCAGCTACGACAAGATGCACCGAGTGATCTTCGGCGAGTACATCCCATTGAAGGAGACGTTTCCTTGGTTGGCGGGCTTCACTCCGATGCCCGAAGACTTTGGCATCAGTGCAGGTCGAGGCCCGGTCTCGTTCCTTTGTGGCAATCTCCCTGGTCGTGTGTGGAACGTCGCTCCGATCATTTGCTTTGAAGACACGGTGCCACATCTAGTTCGTGATGTCGTGCGGAAATGCGACCTCCGAGATCATCACAACCGCTATCGGCCAGACGTTGCTCACCTTGCTTGCCTGTTGAACCTGACGAACGATGGCTGGTTTCACGGAAGCAGTGAACTCGACCAGCATCTCATCACTGCCTCGTTCAGAGCGGTCGAATGTCGCATGCCGATGGTGCGAGCTGTCAACACGGGAATCTCGGCCGTCATTGATGGCGATGGGGTCATTCGCGAGCCGGAGGTGTTGATCGATGGCGACGCGACGTGGAATCAACCGCGCCAGTACATTCAAGATATCGGTCGCGATCAGTCTGATCGCCGAGTTCCAGTCATGATCGAACCAGTTCGCACGACACTCGTTGATCCCAAGACGGGCCGCTGGCGAAAGGCGTTCAATGCCGCGTCGATCGATACCGTTCCAATCGACAATCGTCGCAGCTTGTATGTCGCTTATGGTGATTGGTTCGCCGGAACTTGCTCAGCCGCTTGTGGCCTGTTTTTGGTTGTGGGATTGT
>CAIJTL010000055.1 GCA_903823545.1 uncultured Planctomycetaceae bacterium | reverse complement strand
GGCAACGTCGCGAGCAGCTTGGTGATAGCGTTCGACCAACTCAGGAGTCACCGGCATCGCGTCGCCGACGTTTGCAAAACCTTCGCCGCCGACGCTGTCCGCGGGGAACTCGCGAACCCGCGTCGGTCGCATGTCGACGCCGGTGAGATCGCGGATCGCGTTGTCGTACTCGGAGTTACTCAGCCGTCGCAGCGTCACCGGTCCCGGATCACCGGCCCGCGCCGCCGCCTCGGCATCAAGCGCCGCTGTGATCCAACTCAGCAGTTGCTCGCGCTCAGCCTGAGTCGGTTGCGGCGCGTCCTTCGGCGGCATGTCGCCCAATCGCAATCGCTCAGCGACATCACCCAGCACCTTGGGCTTGGCGACGATCGCCTGAGCCGAACCGAAGCTCGTGAGATCGAGATCGTTGTCCGTGGGCTTCTTCCCGTGGCAGTCCCCGCAGGTCTTCACGAGCAGCGGCTGAACCTGCTTGGCAAACGATTGCGCGAGGTCATCCGCACCGTGGGCCGATGCCGCGAACAGCATGAGACACGCAAGGAGCGGCACCGCAGAAAGGAATTTGCCGAGCCCTCTTGTACGACGGACTTCCAGTCCGTCGATCACGGGCTGCGACGGACTAGAAGTCCGTCGTACAGGGAGCGATCCATTTGCCATTCGCATTGGTGACATCAGATTCGCTCCTTGTGGCTTTCGATGTGCTTTCGCAGTTCGGCCGTTGCCGCCGCGACGCGACCTTTCACCAGTTCATCAACAATCAACTGATGGCTTTCAACACCCGCCTTCCAGCCGGCCTTATTCACGCTCTCGCGGAACCGTTGAAAGAAGATATGCAGCAAGTCGCCGAACGCGACGAGCGGTTGCAGGCCGCTCGCATCCAGCAGCGAACGATGAAACTGGATATCCAATTCAATCCACGTCTTGAGATCGCGTGCTGACCGGAACTGATCGACGAGTTCACGCAACCGCGTGTCAATCGCCGAGTCATCCTTCATGCGTCGAGCGACATGCGGCAGTGCTCCGGTTTCGAGAATCACTCGGCTGTCGATGAGCTGCTGCGGATCGGCCTCCAGCAACCCGGCATGAAACGCGAGATGCTCCGTGAGCCGCTCCATGTCGATGCGTCCGACCGTCAGCCCGACGCCGGTTTTCGATTCGACGATCCCGATAAACTCCAGCGACTTGGTGGCTTCACGCAGGCTCAGCCGACTAATGCCAAACGTCTCCGCAAGCTGAGTCTCAGTCGGCAGCCGATCACCGGGCCCAAGCTTCTGGTCGACGATGTATTTCTGAATTTGACCAGCAACCTGATCGCGAACTTTGGGGCGACGAAGCGTTTGCATGGTTTTCCTCTGAGTGATTGCCGACTCACACGTCCTGACTAGATTATCTGACAATCAGACATATCTCAAGAATTCGCGGCAACGTCATCGAGTGTGTCGCGTAAGCCGTCTTACTAACCAGCTCATGCCAAGATCTCCTTCACGACGGAGCCATGCACGTCGGTCAGGCGGAAGTCGCGGCCCACTTGGTTCCAGGTGAGGCGGGTGTGGTCGATGCCCAGCAAATGCAGCATCGTCGCGTGCAGGTCGTGAATGTGGATCTTGCCGTCGATCACTCGATAGCCCATGTGATCGGACTCGCCATAAGTCAGGCCACCTTTCACGCCGCCACCAGCCATCCACGCGCAGAAGCTTTCGGGTTGATGCTCGCGACCGTGCTTGTCGATCGGAGCTGTGCCACTCAGGTCTTGGCTCCACGGAGTGCGACCAAACTCGCCGCTCCACAGCACCAGCGTGTCTTCGAGCATGCCGCGTTGCTTCAGGTCTTTGAGCAGCGCGACCACCGGCTGATCGGTCTGCTGACAGAGCCTCGGCAAATTGCCTCGAATGTCG
>CAIJTL010000054.1 GCA_903823545.1 uncultured Planctomycetaceae bacterium | reverse complement strand
GTCACGGGCCTAACGCTGACCACACGCGGCGCGGGAGATGTCATCGTCCACAACACCGGCACGCAGCCGATGGAGCTCATCGTCACCGTCACGGATGGCAGCTTGACGGTCGACACAGCGGGAGCCCTCGTCGTCACGAGGGCGGTTAGCCTGACCAATTCCGACGACCACGACATCACGCTGACCGCCGGTGGGAACATCGACATCAACTTGATCAACGCGGGCGTCTTCGCGGCAACCGAAGCGGACGCGCGGCGGATTCGGCTGGGTTACCTGAGCGGTGCGCTGCGAGTCAGCGGGTTCGTGCCCGCCGATGCTCCCGATCTGACGGAGGCCACCTTGGCAGCCCTGGATCGGACCGCCGCGCGAGCGGTGCTGGTGGACTGGCTGACGAACGACGTCTTCAGCGGTGATGCAGACGCGGCAGCGAAAGCGGGAGCCGAGGCCGATCGACAGCTTGATTTGAAACAAGCGATTCGCACCTACGGCGACATCACGTTGACCAGTGGCGGTGCCGTGCGCGAAGTCAGCCCGGCCGATGCCGAGGTGGATCTCGTCACAGACATGCTGACGATTCACAGCAACTCCGGAGTCAGCGGTATTGAAGTGGCGCTCAACACGATCACTTCGACGACCAACACCAACGGCGACATCGTCCTGATCGACGCTGACAGCATCGGCGAACCAGAACCGGGCCTGCTCGTCGAATCCATCACCAACACCAATGGCTCGGTCATTTTGACCACGCCCAGCAACTTCGATGTCATGGAGATTCATGCTCCGGGAGTGACTGCCGACATCACGCTGACAGCCGGCGGCACGCTCACTTTGTTGCCGGTCTCCGGTATCACGAACACGGTCATCGCGGGGCACAACCTCAGTCTGCATTCAACAGGGAGAATGTTCCTCAGTAGCGGTTTCACCGCACCGCACTCGGTCAGCTTCACGTCGGATGAGGACGTCAAGCTCAGCGGGACGACGTTGAATCTCAGCACGGTCGATCCGATTCTGATTCAATCCGGCAGCTCTATTCGCATCACCGGCACGCTGGAATCGGATCACGGAATCACGCTGATCTCGGACAACGGCGACGTCTCGGTCAAGGGCACGATCCGCGGTCGCAACGGCCAACCGCTGGAATCGCTGACGGTGATCGCCAACGGCAACCTGGTGACCTCCGGCGAGTTCGAAGGCAAGTTCCGCTTCCAGTCGTTGCTCAACAATCAGACCTACTACGTCGACACTCCCGAACTCGCATCGAGCAGTCACGTCGCCGATGCGACCGGACAAGCGGTCGCGAGCTTCGAGTTCCTCGACCTCGTCCCGATGACAACCACTAATTCTACGGTTGTGAAAGACCCCGTCACGGGCCTCGACATCTACCGCGATCCTGACACCAACCGGCATTACTTCCGACGCAATGCGTGCGGCTACTGCTGCACTTCTTGCAACTGTCTCGTAATTACGACAACGCGCGCGCTGCGGCGAGGCCGCTGAGGGCTGCACCTTCAACGCGAGGACCAGCAAAAGCGTCACCAGCAATTGCCAATGTTCCGGAGTCATCAACCCAACACGCATCTGGCCACAACTTTTTTGGAATTGCGAAGCGCCATTTCTTCATTTCGCTAGAAGTGACTTGTGCGGTGCCGAGCCACGGAGTTGCAGCTTTAAGAAGATCGTCATGAATCTCCCGGTTGGTCTTGTCGAAATTCGCAAGGCTCCATTCAGGGTTTGCATGAAAGGTAAGTGCAGGTGCTGCACTGATTCCCTTAGCGGTGTTGTCACCAATAAATGAAAATACGCCATCAGGAAATTGCATGCCACCGGGCGACGCCACATTGTGATTGTTCGAATCAAGTGTGACGAGAAGACCCAATGTGCGGTCGTAGTCAGTGTT
>CAIJTL010000053.1 GCA_903823545.1 uncultured Planctomycetaceae bacterium | reverse complement strand
GTCGCTCGGCGTTCGGAAATGCTCCCAACTGTTCAATTTGAATCACCTGCCGTACTTGCTCGGCAGCGGCAGTCTTCATTACTGATTCAATCGATTCCAACTGCGACGAATTCGTATCGCCGAGAAACTTCAGCGTAACGTGAGATGTCTCTGCGGCGACGGTCTGCACCGAGCGTCCGATTGCATCCAAGGTTCGCATGACCGACTGCAAACTTCGCGGGAATGGGGCATTGACCGCAATGAAGAGGCGAACGCGATCAGCCATTTTGAATCATCACATCAAGGGTGCACTCAAGTTGGCACTATGATCAAATCACTTTTGGTGCTGTTGCTTCCAAAGTGCCGCGAGTTGGTCGAAGCCAAGTAACGGCTGTTTTCCTTCAACCATCCCATCCGTCAGTTTCACCGGAGGTCCGTTGGACTTTTTGCGGGGAGGCTGCGACTGCGGAGCGGAATTGAACTGCCGTCTCCGATCTGGTCGAGCCGGTCCACTGCTGGAAGTAGACGACGCGCTTGATGCTGCGGTTGACTGCGAATCAACTGCCGGCGCAGTTGTGGTTTCCGGCTTCTGAGGCGTCTGGATATTTCGATTATTGCTGGCAGCGTTTTGATTCGGACGTGACACAACGGGGCGGCGTTCACGGCGTTGCTCACGTGGCTTGGCTTCACCATCGGCCGATTGCTGCGGCTCTCTCGCTGGCGTTTTCGGGCCGCGTTGTTGTCGAGGCGTGCCCGGCTTGATCATCGTCAGACCGACACGCTTGCGTTCCATGTCGACCCCAAGCACCCAAACCGTCACAACATCACCGACCGAAACCAAACTATGCGGCGACGGAACATAGTTGGCCGACAATTGGCTGATATGAACCAGACCACTGTCCTTCAAGCCAACATCAACGAACGCGCCGAAATCGACCACGTTGGAAATCGTGCCGGTCAATTCCATCCCTTCTTGCAGGTCTTCGATCTTGAGGATTCCCTGCTTGAAAACCGGACCGGGCAAATCGGTTCGTGGATCGCGGCCAGGCCGCGATAAAGCTTCTAGGATGTCTTTCAAGGTTGGCAAACCGACGGACAACTCGTCAGCGAGCGTCACCGCCTCAAGCTGCTCAATTCGTTCTCGCAGCTCATCTCGAGCTTGCTCTGACTCCAACAAACTTTGAGCCGAAAGGCTCAAGCGTTCGAGAACTTTGTTCGCTGCCGCGTAGCTTTCTGGATGTATCCAAGTGCCGTCGAGCGGCTCATCACCACCGGCGATTTTCAAGAATCCCGCCGCTTGCGTGAATGTCGCTTCGCCCAAGCCAGACACTTCGAGTAATTGTCGACGATTGTTGAACCGACCATGTTGGTCGCGCCATTCGACGACACGGCGAGCGATCAACTGATTCAATCCCGAAACATGTCGCAGCAGCGAGGCACTCGCCGTATTCAAATCAACGCCGACGTAATTCACGCACGACTCGATGACTTGATCGAGCGACTCTTTCAACTCTTTCTTGCCGACATCGTGCTGATACATACCAACGCCGATGTGTTGCGGTTCAATCTTCACGAGTTCACTCAGCGGGTCGAGCAATCGCCGACCAATCGACACTGTCCCGCGACCTGTGGCGTCGAGTTCTGGAAACTCTTCACGAGCGACCGGGCTTGTCGAATAAATGCTCGCGCCCGCTTCGTTGACGATCACGTAACGAGCTTCTGGTAGCTCTTTCGCGATCATCTCGGTCACGAGATCTTCAGTCTCACGACAGGCGGTGCCATTGCCGATCGCGACAACTTGGCAATTGTGTTGACGCATCAACTCAGCAAGCTTTGTGATGCAAGCCCCTCGCTTCTCTGCGCTGCCCGTCACATAGACAACATCGTTTACCGCCAAATTCCCGCACTCATCCAGAACTGCGACTTTGCAACCAGTTCGGAATCCGGGATCGATCGCCAGCACGCGTTGATTTCGCATTGGCGGCTGCAACAACAGGCTTCGCAGATTGCGTGCGAAAACATCGATCGCTTGCTGCTCCGCCTTGTCACTCAGTTCACGACGGATCTCACGTTCGAGACTCGGCTGAATGAGCCGCTGCAACGCGTCAGTCAAACAGTTCTTTAGGAACTCTCGATGCGGGTGCGCGTCCCATCGATAATGAGACTCACAGGCAGCCAAGACAGCGGCATCGTCCCATTCAAACTTCACCCGCAACGCACCAGACTTTTCGCCTCGATTGAGTGCGAGGATTCGATGAGGCGGAATTTTAGAGACCGCTTCGGAGAACTCGAAGTAGTCGCGATATTCTTGGCCGCTGGTCGAGCCTTCTTTCGTCGGAGTTCCTGCGAACTTCCCCGTACGCCAGGAGAGTTGACGACACGCCTCACGCAGCGCAGCTTCTTCGCTGACCCCTTCGGCGATGATGTCGGATGCGCCCTGCAAGACTTCTGCCGTTGTGGGAAGTTCTTGTTCCGCGTTCACGAATGCCGCAGCCGCAGCCATCAAGTCTGTAATCTCTGGATCACCGGCAAGGATCTTCGCAGCCAACGGTTCCAGCCCGCGCTGACGTGCGGCTGATGCTCGCGATGTCCGTTTCGTGCGATAAGGAAGATAAAGATCCTCAAGCCGCTTGAGCGTATCCGCTGCTTCAATTTCACTTCGAAGCTCAGGCGATAGCTTTCCCTGTGCGTCGATCAAACGGAGGATTGCTGTCGCCCGCTCTCGCAGTTGACGCAAGCCCTTCACTCGCGATTCGATGCCGCGCAGTTGCTCTTCGTCGAGGTTCCCCGTCTTCTCCTTACGATAGCGGGTGATAAACGGGATTGTGTTTCCCGCGTCGAGCAAAGCGACCACGTTTTGCACTTGGCTGAGGGTATACCCCAACTCAGATGCGATGCGAGAAAAATCAATTGACGCCGGTTCGTCCATGCTGCGGTCCATCGTGCAACAACTCGTTCCTGAATGCGGCGGACATGTTAGTTGCCGCGCTGCGAAGTCACAAAAACAAAGAGACTCAAACAAGATAGATTGAATGGGCGGAAGCGTGACGATCCTTGCGGCGGATGTCGAGCGCCACACAGCATTGAGTCAGCATTGCGACTGCGTTTCCACAACATCGCGACGAAAGTTTTTCGCGGGATTTGAGTGCAACAACTCCGTCGTACACTTTCTCAACGAGTCAATGAGAAGAGACATCCCAATTCAGTCCGAGGTTTCGAGATTCCCTTGTCATAAGCACGCCGCAGAATTCGCTCGTAAGTTCTGCCTTGGTGACTTGAGAAGCGAATGCCGCCTAAACCCGGAACTGCGACCATATCTACCCTTGGCTGCCGAACGCCCAACCTTTGGCGGCCCGATTCTTTCATCCAGCAGGTTCTGCCGGAGCAACTCGATGATTCGGCTGCGGCAACACTGGATAGGGGTGGATTCATCAAATCGACTTCAATCAAAACCAGACGAAGCGTGAAGAACGAAGGTTTTCGAGAGCGTTGTGTCGGAATTTCTTACGCCAATGCCAGAACCTCTCAAGTCGCTGCAATCGCTCAACCGATCTTACATCTACCGATCAAGATGATCGGCCCACATAACGCCGAACCGTCTCAAGGAAGGGTCTGACGATGCGAGCAATTTCTCAACCGCGACTTCGACTGTTTGATCCGGACACGAAAGCCACCACGATGGCTCCAAAGCAGAAGAAAGTTCGCCTGGCTGAGATTCTCACCGTCCTCGCCGAGGCAGCTCGAAACGACCGAGCATGGCTCTCAGATTTTGCCGATGACGAAGTCCGCATTTCCGCTGATCTCTACGAAGTTCTGACGACTTATCGCCGTTTGCGTCCAAGTGCATAGTGTCCGTGAGACAGATCATGCTGCGTCAACAAGCTCGCGAGATTTGGGAGGCGGGGGTCGCCGCAGTTGATTCGGAACGGCTCGTTCGTAACGCAATCCAATTCGATGGCCGAATTCTCTCTGTTTGCGGAACGGCTTTCGACTCGACGCTGTTGGACAGGATCATCGTCGTTGGAGCGGGCAAAGCGGGCGCCGGTATGGCGGCCGCCGTTGAAGCGACGCTCGGCAATAAACTGACTGACGAGAAAGTCCTCGGCTGGGTGAATGTCCCTGCCGATTGCGTCCGGCCACTGAGACGCGTCGTCTTACATGCTGCTCGACCAGCAGGCGTCAATGAACCGACCGAAGAAGGTGTCGCTGGTACGCAATCGATTTGGGGACTCGCCAACAGCGCGCGATCGAATGATTTAGTCATTGTGTTGATCTCAGGAGGTGGCAGCGCGTTGATGCCGGCACCTGTTCCAGGAATCTCACTCGCTGACAAGCAAGCGGTGACGCGATTCTTGATGCGGTCGGGAGCGACCATTCAGGAGCTCAACGCCGTCCGCAAGCGATTGTCGATGGTCAAAGGTGGCCGCCTTGCGCGAGCCGCCTCAAGAGCGAAAGCCATTTTCTCGCTCATCATTTCAGATGTGATCGGCGACCCTTTGGACGTCATCGCATCGGGCCCGACCGTCGAAGACACTGGCACGGCAGCGGAAGCTCTCGCTGTTCTCAATCGTTTCAACGCGACTCCCCCATCGGTTCCTGAGTCACTGTTTGAAGAATTGCGATCACAAGCAAATCACGGTCACGAGCAAGAATCAAAAATTCAAAACGGAACTGCTTGCGTCAATCAAATCATTGGAAACAACACTACAGCACTCGATGCCGCAGCGAGCAGGGCTCGTGAACTGGGCTTTCAAGTGAAATCGCTCGGTTCAAACTACGCGGGCGAAGCACAGGCCGTCGGTCGAGAGTTGGCGGAACACTGTCGCCAAATTCGCAGCGGGCAATCGGCTCTTAAACCGCCGGTGTGCCTCCTGAGTGGGGGCGAACCAATCGTGAGCCTCGTTCCGACTGATCGCCCACGTAAAGGTGGCCGCAATCAGGAAGTCGCTCTCGCCGCACTTCAACATCTGTGGTCCGAAAGCCTCGACCGAATTGCCATCCTTTCCGGAGGCACCGATGGCGAAGATGGCCCCACCAACGCGGCGGGCGCTATCGCCGACGAAGTCGTGCGTCAGAAGGCTCTCGCGAACGGCCTCAATCCCGCAGATTTCCTCGCAATCAACAACTCGTACCCATTCTTCGAGCAGGCCGATGGTTTGTTGCTCACAGGGCCGACGCACACCAACGTGATGGATTTACGCGTCGCCTTGGTGCGGTGATAACAACCAGAAAACTCTTGGCCAAACAACCTGAGTTTGCTCGGTCGTAGTTCAGGTCGCCGAGCCCGAACATTTCATCTTTGCAAGCCGCCCTCCCCAGCAAGCCTGGTTGCCACGATAACAGCGATCGTTCGTTAAACGATTCACGAGTTGAAGTTCACAAATTGCGGTCATAACGTCCCGGCGACGGACAAGTACTGCAAGCGGATCAACTTTATGTCTGGCTCAAGGGACTCTGCATGTTACGGATTTCACTCTCATCGGCCACAACATTGTGTGTGTTCTGCGTGAGTTCGTTGGCGATTGCTCATCCCGGTCACTCACATCGACCCAAGACGAATAAGGAACGCGACTCAATGAATACGTCGGTCATCGTCGAGGCCGATTTCAAAGATGCGAACTTCGATTTCAGAAACGCGAGTGACCTGCATTCGATTGTTTCACGTCTGTTTGCCGACCAGCTTAGATTTGATGGGATTGATGAATTGCAGGCCAAAGATTTTCCTCGCATGCTCGCCCAAGTCGATCAACAAAGGGGGGCAGCGACCGCGAACAATGTTCCCGAATTGGCCAAAGCGTTCGCCGCATTTGTCAAATTGAAGACGATCAAAACTCATTGGGATGATCGCTATTTTTACATTGAGTCAAACGGAATCCCGGCTCATCAAATGATGGTCGGCATTACGTCGTGGCAGCAACAGGTTCCAATTCCGCAAAAGTATTTCGGTGAGAACGCTTGGCAAATTCCGCTCCACCCGGTCCCGGCCAAAAAGCCGCAGTCGACCAAGGGGGCGTTCCTACGAGGCGCAATCGCGATCGCGGCAAACGGAGTTCCGATCTTCAACCCACTCAACAATCGGGGAGAGGATGCGTATGCGATTGGCGAACTCGATGAATTCGGCGGGCATTGCGGCCGAGCAGATGACTATCACTACCACATCGCTCCGGTCCATTTGCAAGCCACAATTGGTAAGGGACAGCCGATTGCTTATGCGCTCGATGGTTATCCGATCTATGGCTATGAAGAACCAGACGGGTCGCCGGTCGTTGGCCTTGATGGCTTGAACGGACACAAGGACAAGAACGGCAACTACCACTATCACGCCACGAAAAAGTACCCATACCTTAACGGCGGCTTCTTCGGTGAAGTGACGGAACGTGGCGGGCAAGTTGACCCACAACCTCGAGCGGAACCAGTTCGCCCTGATCTCCGACCGTTGCGCGACGCGAAGATCACCGACTTCAAAGAGACCAAACCTGGCTCTTTTGTTTTGACTTATGAGGTGCGTGGCAAGAAAGGGTCGGTGAGTTACGTCCTTGCTGAAGATGGCACGGCGAAATTCACGTTCGTCGACACAAACGGCTCGACGACTAGCGAATCCTACTCTCCGAGGCGCCGAGGTCCTGCTGGCGGAGATCGTCGACCACCACCGCCACCTCCGCGTCCTGGCGAGAACCCACCACCTCGCGACGGCCAGCGACCGCCACGCAACGACGATCGTCCTCCACCACGCAAAGAGGAACCCATCTCCGCTCGACCGAAGAGCAATTTGCCTCAACTGACTGTGACCAGTCACGCATTTGAACCGGGTGGTAGCATTCCGGTTGAATTCACACGGGACGGTGCCAGTGCTTCGCCGCCGATCGAATGGAAAGATGCACCAAAAGGGACGATGTCTTTCGCGGTCAACGTGTGGCACATCCCCGGCCCCGGCGACATCAAGTCGTACTGGGTCGTCTACAACATTCCTGCCAACGCCACAAAGCTCGCCAAGAACGACAAGTCAACCGGGACCATCGGCATCAATGACAAGAATCGTCGCGAGTACGATCCGATGAAGTCCAAAGGCCCTGGTGTGAAGCAATACCACATCACGGTCTATGCACTATCTGCAGAACTTAAACTCACTCCCGAGAAGGCCAACCGCGCCAATCTTCTGGAGGCCATCAAAGGCATCACGCTCGCCGAAGGGACGTTGGACTTTCAGTACGAACGGAAGCGTTGAACCTCTTACACAAATCGTTTTGAAACGCAGAAGCCACGGAGTTCAACGCAGGTTTCTTGAGGCGGGGGAGCCGCAACCAAACTAACCCGAAGCGTAAGCGAGGGCGATCGCTTCAAGATATTCTGAACTCAGAGTTTTGTTGAGTGATCGCCCTCGCTCACGCTTCGGGTTAGTGTGTCGAACAACTCAGAATCGCCTCATCGCAACAAAATTCTCAACGTTTTCGGACAGAGATTTTCTCCGCGTCCTCTGTGTTTCACAAAACGAATTTGCGAGAACATTTCATCTGCTCAACGACGTCGCCGGTATTGGCAAAAATAATTGTCCCCCGGCCATATCTGCGGTTGCGCAGTTCCTTTCGCTGTTGAGCAGCATTCGTAGAATGCCGCCTCGATATCAGCTCCCCAAATCAGCGCTGTAATTGGCGTCGATCAGACCTTTCCTCGAATACATTGCGTGAAACATGACGCTTGCTGTGCAAAATCCCTCGAGCGAATCAGTTACGGCCATTGCCGCGACGAAGTTGATTAATCGTCTGCGAGAAATCGTTGGCGAAGAGGGTCTGCTTTATAACGCGGAAGAGTTGCTCGTTTACGAGTGCGATGGCTACACGGTCGAGAAGAAGGTTCCCGATGTCGTCGTCTTTCCGACATCGACCGAACAGGTTGTTGCGATCGTCAAGTTGTGTAACGAACTTGATGTGCCGTTCATCCCGCGCGGAGCGGGGACCAGTTTGGCTGGTGGGACGTTGCCGATCGGCGGCGGAGTGATGATCACACTGACTCGGATGAAGCGGATCATCGAAGTGAATCTGCGAGATCGCTACGCCGTCTGCGAGCCGGGGTTGGTGAATCTCCATTTGACGAATCACCTGAAGGAGACCGGCTTTCATTACGCGCCCGATCCTTCGAGCCAAGGTGCCTGCACAATCGGCGGCAACGTGGCGACGAACAGCGGCGGGCCGCACACTTTGAAGTATGGCGTCACGGTCAATCATGTGCTCGGCGTTGAAGCGGTGATGCCCGATGGAAGCATCGCGCAGTTCGGCGGTCCATGTGAAGACGGCCCCGGCTATGACCTCACTGGTTTATTCGTCGGCAGCGAAGGGACGTTCGGCATTTGCACGAAGGTCTGGGTGCGGCTGACTCGCAACCCGGAGTCCTACCGCACGTTGCTCGGAGTGTTTGAAACCGTCGCTGCGGCGACTCAAGCAATCAGCGCAATCATCGGAGCGGGGATCGTTCCGGCGGCGCTCGAAATGATGGATCAAGGAATCATCGGCGCGCTCGAAGCCGCGTTTCATTTTGGATTTCCGCTCGATGCCGGTGCCGTATTGCTCATCGAAGTGGATGGGCTCGAAGTGGCGGTCGAAGACGAAGCGGTACGCATCGAAGATCTTTGCCTACAACACGGCGCTCGCGAAGTGCGCCGGGCTCGCTCGGCCAAAGAACGGCTGCTCCTTTGGAAATGTCGCAAGCAAGCGTTCGGCGCGATCGGGCGATTGAGCCCCAGCTATTGCACTCAAGACGGCGTCGTCCCCCGCACGAAGCTGCCGGAGATTTTGGAATTCATCACCGACTGCGGTAAACGTCACGGATTGCGAATCGTCAATGTGTTTCACGCGGGTGACGGCAACATTCACCCGATCTTATTGTTCGATGAACGCGACGCCGAACAAGTTCAGCGGGTGCTGCTCGCCAGCGATGAGATCCTCACGAAATGCCTCGACCTCGGCGGCAGCGTCACTGGTGAGCACGGCATCGGCGTCGAGAAGATCAGTTTCATGGACAAGCTCTTCGCTCCAGCCGACCTCGCAGTGATGAAGCAACTTCGCGACGTCTTCAATCCCGACAACCGATGCAGTCCCGGCAAAATGCTCCCCACTGCAGGCGGTTGCGGAACCGAATCACACACCCACAAAAGCCATCCCGGCCGCCGAGCGGCGATGTAGTTTTCGACCGAAACACACTCCTCCTCTTTGGTCCTACTCTTACTCCTACTCCTACTCCTACTCGGATGAATTTCGAGTAGAAGTAGGAGTAGGGGTAAGAGTAGGAGTTTGATCATGCCAAACTCTGATTCTGTCTTTCATCCGAATACACAGGACGAACTTGCTCAGTTCGTCGTAACGAACGCAGCGAGCGAACGGCGTCCGCTGATCCCTATCGGTGGCGGGACCACGTCACGAAAAGGTTCTGCCGAAAACGCAGTCGAAATCCATCTCGATCAACTCAATCGCGTCATCGACTTTCCCGCGCGAGACATGACGATCACGGTTGAAGCGGGAATTCGGATGGCTGACCTCGCGAAGATCCTGAGGGCCGAGAATCAGCGGTTGCCAATCGACATTCCGCAAGCCGATCAAGCGACGCTCGGCGGAGTCATCGCATCAAACTGGTCGGGGCCGAGACGCTACGGTTGCGGCACGATGCGCGACTACGTGATCGGCATCTCGGCAATCGACGCATCCGGCCAACAATTCAAAGCGGGAGGTCGAGTCGTCAAGAACGTCGCGGGCTACGATCTCTGTAAATTACTGGTTGGTTCGCACGGAACGTTGGCGATCATCACTCAGGTGACATTGAAGCTGCGGCCACTGCCTGAGTCATCTGGTTTCGTCTGCCTGGGCTTCGACACGGCACGCGAGATTGAACCCGTAATTGATCAACTACAACGCTCTGCCACTCGTCCAATTGTGATCGATGTTTGGAATCAGAATTTCATTGAGGGCCGTACTATCCAACGGACGCTGTCTCCCATGTTGTACGTGGGCTACGAGGGCTCTGAGCGTGAAACTCTCTGGCAGATCCAAACTCTGCTCGCTGAGTGCAAGCAGTTTGCGCCACGCATTCAAGAAACGATACTCGATTCCAGCGTAAAGCCATTCTTATTCGCGCTGACGAACTTGAGCGGCTTTTCGCTGACTAAATTGAGCGGCCAATTTGCTAACCGATTCAAGACTTGCCTTCCATCGTCTCGCACGATGGAAATCCTTCAACACGCAGACCCGTATTCTGGGTTCATCGTCGGATCTCACGCAGGTAATGGAATCGTCTTCGGACACCATGCGGGAGATTACCGAGCTGAAGAAGCCGAAGCGTTGTATCGACCACTGAGAGAACTTGTTCGTTCACATGGCGGGACTCTGATTTTTTCCGACGTACCTTCCGACTGGAAATTCGCGGAGACGACATGGGCAAACCTTGGCCCTGCTGCAACGTGGATGCAGCGAGTTAAGCAGCAATTAGACCCACTGAACTTGCTCAAACCCGGCTGCCTTCCGGTTTCGTAGGTTGGGACTCCGTCCCGACCGATCCGAGGGGGAGTTAATTCATCAACGAAACTGGTCGGGACGGAGTCCCAACCTACGCACAATGCGTGGATATGAATCTTCGCATGGCCGCGTTGGTCATTGAGGCATTCTCCATTGGGGCCATGTGGCCCGCGTTGGGAAGGATCTCAATGTGCGATTGCGGAATCGCAGCCGCAATGGTTTTCATTTCAGCGGCGGTTGAGATCACGTCGTGTTCGCCGACGATCACCAAGCTGGGAACCGCGATCGATGACAACCACGGACAAGCATCGGCCCGTTCCGCCATGCCTCGTGCGGCGGCGGCGATGCCAATGGGATTCGTTCGCAGAATCACTTGCCGCAAATCGTCGATGAGTTCCGGCTGAGTTTGTGTTGTTTCTGCCGCGAAGAGTCGAGGCAGCATCGCATTGGCCACGATCGACGGGCCTTGCTCAACGACTTCGTTCGCCATCTTCAATCGATTCGCAGCCACTTCTGGC
>CAIJTL010000052.1 GCA_903823545.1 uncultured Planctomycetaceae bacterium | reverse complement strand
TGTTTGGTTTGATGAATTCGCTGGGAGGCATGGGGGCATTGGCCTCGCAAAGCTTTGCAGGCAACTACGCCGCGTGGACAAAAGGGCGCGGCTTCACCGGACGGGACCAATGGGACGCAATTTTCTTCGTGTATGCGGGAGTGCTCTTCATTGGCGCGATGACTTGGTT
This sequence comes from uncultured Planctomycetaceae bacterium, assembly GCA_903823545.1. Classification (GTDB taxonomy): domain Bacteria; phylum Planctomycetota; class Planctomycetia; order Planctomycetales; family Planctomycetaceae; genus SXKJ01. The sequence continues at coordinate 2,618 of CAIJTL010000052.1, read as the reverse complement.
GCTCGTTGATACCAGAAGATCTGTTGAGAGTTCGACAACAAACGCTTCTAGTTTGAGTTCGTAGATCTTGTCGGGTTGTCGCCTCTCAACTTAGGAATCGAACAACTCCTTGAAGACGACCGATGGCCGACTATACTCCGACCGGTCAATTCGCTCTTCTGATCCGTGCTGTCGGCACTGACTGTTGGTCAATTTCAAAATGTCAGACCCCAACTCACCATCCGTTTCGCCACCGTCGGTGGGAGGCTCTCCGACGACCTCAGCGACTCGAGTTTTCTTGCGTGGGTTGGCAATCGCGCTGCCGCCGCTGCTGACGTTTCTGATCCTGATTTGGATCGTCAGTGGCATCAACAGTTATGTCATTCAGCCGATTAGCTCGGTCGTTCGTTACGGTATTGCTCGTGCGGTGCAGAACGATCGAGTGCGACCAGCGAGCAACTTAGTTCGGGCTGATGGTTTGCCGGGGCTGCCGCATTGCGAGCGAAACTATTACGTCTCGGCAGTAGATCGGACTGCGTTCCTCGAAACGATTGCCAAGGCAGACGCCTCGACACGTGAGAAAACGATCGAAGACGTCCGGAGGCGTTTAGAGGAAAAGGATGGGCCGAGCTATTTCCGATTCGGCGACGATGCGGTGCCGTATTCGGACTATCGCGAAGTCATCGAGCGGGTCGGGCCATTTCAATTGCCGAAGAGTTCAACCGGCATTTACATGGACCTGACGACGACTCGCTTCTTCCCCAACCTGCTCAATCTGACGATCGTGGCGGTCGTGATTTCGTTCGCGGCGGTCTATTCGATCGGTCGCATTGTGACGCATCGGCTGGGAGCCTGGATCGCGTTCAAGACGGGCGCGTTCGTCACGGGAGTGCCGCTTGTGGGCGAAATTTACTCCGCAGTGAAGCACGTCACCGACTTTTTCTTGACTGCTCACGAACACAAAAATCATCGAGTGGTTGCCGTCGAATACCCTCGCCCCGGCATTTGGTCGCTGGCGTTTGTCACGGGGGAGGCGATGGTGGAATGCTCGCGAGCCGCCGGTGAACCGCTCGTCAATGTGCTGATCCCGAGCGCGCCACTCCCTTTTGCCGGATACACGATGAATGTGAAGCAAAGCGAACTCGTCAATTTGAACATGACGATGGAGCAAGCGATTCAATACGTCATGTCGTGCGGCGTGATCACGCCGACTGCGATCGCACCGACTCCCACTGTATTGGTCAACGGCGCGACGGAGTCTCCAACGATTCCGGGACAGAACGCTCAGCCTGCGTTTTGAACTTCGGCTCTCCGTTAATCGGATTGAAAGTTGTGGAGCAAATGCGAAATGTGGAATCAAAGTTGGCCATCCATTTTGATATGCCTGTTCGTTCTACTGACGTTGCTCGGTTGCGGACGTTCGATCGTTGATCCGGGGCGATCAACGGCCATCATCTCGCCACCAACGGCGTTGCCGGTCACGCCAACAGAGTCAATGCCTTTGACGCCTGTTAACTCGAACGATGTCGAACAGGTTCCGACGGAGTCGGTATTGCGGTTGCCCAAAGAATCAGATGCGGCGACTTATCACTCCGTACAATCCGGCGAGACGCTCGCCACCATTGCAAAGAAATATGGCATCGGTGTTGAGCAGCTACGTAAATCAAACGGTTTGGATGCCGCGAGTTCGCTCAAACCGCAGCAGTTGTTGTTCATTCCTCGCAGCCAGTGAGTTTTTAAAACCAGCCAAAGATACGTAGCCGTCATTCGAAGACATTGACACAAACCCCACCGAGATTGTCTCGGTGGTTAACGGGCCTTTGCACTACGCTGAACTCGTGGCGCGACCGAGTCGCAATGTGGCCGAGTCGCTCCGCGACTCGGCGTTGAGTTGCGGAGTAACTCGACCACAAACTCTCGCTGCAAAAGCGTCAAACGCGGCGATAACAATGTAGTGCAAAGGCCCGGTTCCACTGAGGCAAGCTCTTGTGGGCCATCGAAGTAGTCAGCACCATTCAAAAGGTATTCTACCGTGTCACATCAACAACTCTGGGCACCTTGGCGTTTGAATTACATCACGAATGCGGTTGAGAAAGATCCGAAAGAGACTGCGGCTAAGGTTTCTGAACTGCCGCCTGTCGGCTGCTTTCTCTGCCGCTATCGAGACGAAACGCGCGACGCTGAAAACTATGTCGTCGATCGTAGCGAGCATTCCCTGATCGTGCTCAATCGATTCCCTTACAACAACGGCCACTTGCTGATCGCTCCGCGTGAGCACAAAGCGACGCTGGCCGAACTGTCCGATGCAGAGTTGCTCGACCTGCAAAAACAAATCCGTCGCATGGTCGCGTTGATGACATTGGTGATGGGGGCCGAGGGATTCAACGTCGGCTTGAATCTCGGGCGAGTCGCAGGTGCGGGACTGCCAGGACATCTGCATTGGCACATCGTCCCGCGCTGGAATGGAGACGTGAACTTCATGCCGATCATTGCCGACACCAAGGTGATTCCGCAGTCGCTCGACGCGTTGTACCAGCTACTCAAAGCCGATTTGCACAACGTGGCGGAGGCATAGAGGCGGTTTCAAAACTAACCCGAAGCGCCAGCGAGCAAGGAAAAACGCCAGGTTTTCTGCCATT
>CAIJTL010000051.1 GCA_903823545.1 uncultured Planctomycetaceae bacterium | reverse complement strand
GGAAGCGAAGCGAACACACCACCGTGTTTGACGTAGGGGCCATAACGACCTTCAAAGATGCCAATGACCTCGTCATCGTCAGGATGTTTACCAAGCTCACGCAACGGTGTCGGAGCAACCTTCACGCGGGCCTGCTTGAGCAACTCAACAGCCGCATCAAGCTCAATCGTTAAAACGTCTGCCTCTTTGGGGATCGACTTGTAGACCTTGTCGTGAAGGACGTACGGACCGAAGCGACCAACGCCAGCAGTGACGGTCTTGCTTGTTTCCGGATGAGCGCCCAACGTGCGTGGCAACGACAAAAGTTTGCAGGCGGTTTCAAAGGTCATCGAGCTTGGGTCGATCGTCTTCGGCACGCTGACTCGTTTTGGCTTTGCCTCCCCTTCAACAACCTGACCGACTTGCAAATAAGGTCCGAACGGCCCCACGAGCACGAAGATCGGTAGTCCGGAATCAGGACAATTGCCGATCGAAACCGGCCCCTGCTTCTTCATCGCGATCAGTTTTTCGGCCAGATCATTCGTGATATCGGCCGGAGCCATGTCCGCCGGGATCGAAGCGGTATCAGGCGGCTCACCCTCAGTCAGACTTTCTTTTTGAAGAAAGGGGCCAAAGCGACCGACTCGGATTTTGGATTCGAGCCCCGGAATCGACAGAGTGCATGCAATGCGAGGATCAATGAGCTCCTCGTGGCTTTGGACCTGTTGATCAAGCCCGGCTTCGCCGTTGTAAAAACCTTGCAAGTACGGCAAGCGGTCGCCGCCACCGCTGGCGATATCGTCAAGTTGCTGCTCCATTTTGGCGGTAAAGCCGATATCGACGAGATTGGGAAAGTGGTCCTCCAGCAAACGGGTGACTGCCATGCCGGTAAAGGTCGGCACGAGCTGATTCCCCATTTTGCGAACGTAACCACGATCTTGCACCGTGCTGATGATGCTCTGGTATGTTGACGGTCGTCCGATGCCGTCCGATTCGAGCCGACCAATCAGCGTCGCTTCGGTAAAACGCGCGGGGGGCTTCGTGTCATGTCGCAGCGATTCAAGTTGCTGTAGAGCTAGCATTTCCCCTTCCGTGAGCGGCGGTAGCGCAGCCTCTTGATCGTCGAGAGCCGCTTCGGGATCGTCGACACCTTCGACATACGCTCGGAAGAAACCGGGGAATTCGACGTGTCGGCCAGTTGCTCGGAACTCGGCATCGCTGGCGGTGATCGTTGCCGTGATGAACCGCAACCGCGCGTCGGCCATTTGCGTGGCCATGGTCCGCATCCAGATCAACGAATAGAGCCGAGTCCCTTGTCCAGAGAGTCCCAATTCATCGGCTGTCTGCATTTCCTTGCCAGCGGGACGAATCGCTTCGTGTGCTTCCTGGGCACCTTTCGCTTTCGTTGTGAACTGTCGCGGTGCCGGGCTGAGATAATCGGCTCCATACTTTTCGCCGATTCGGCGGCGCGACGCCTCAATTGCTTCACCGGAAAGATTGACGCTGTCGGTTCGCATGTAGGTGATGTAACCGTCTTCGTACAATCGCTGAGCGACCTGCATCGTCTCTTTCGCCGAGAGGCCGAGCTTTCGGTTCGCCTCTTGTTGCATTGTGCTCGTGGTGAATGGTGGATACGGACGACGAAGTTCGCTTCGTTCCTTGACGCTCGTCACTTGCCAGGGTGACTTCGCAATCCGATCACGCAACGATTCGACCTGCGGCTGATCGAGCAACAGCACATCGACATTCGGCTTCAGCTTGCCTGTGTTCTCATCAAAGTCTTTGCCGCTGGCAATTCGTTTGCCCGCGACTGTCGCAAGCTCTGCCGCGAACTTCGTCGACGAATCTTTCGCAAGTTCGGCTTTCAAATCCCAGTAGGTCGCGCTGCGGAACGCCATGCGTTCGAGTTCTCGCTGGACCATGACTCGCACAGCCACCGATTGCACTCGGCCAGCCGACAACTTCGGCGCGATTTTTTTCCACAGCAACGGACTGAGCCGATAGCCATACAAGCGATCGAGAACTCGACGCGCTTCTTGAGCCGCAACGAGGTTCGTATCAAGTTCGCGAGTCGATTCAATGGCCGCCTGAATCGCCTCCCTGGTAATTTCCGAAAACACCATCCGCTTCACGGGAACCTTCGGTTTAAGCACTTCGGCCAAGTGCCAGCCGATGCTTTCGCCCTCGCGGTCCTCGTCGGTTGCGAG
>CAIJTL010000050.1 GCA_903823545.1 uncultured Planctomycetaceae bacterium | reverse complement strand
TGTTATCAATGGCCAAGTTGTTGAGGAATTCGCTCAACATGAAATGCCGGTGATAAAGCAACCGCGGCTTGTGCTGAGTCTTGTTGGGAAACACACCCTCTTCGACACGCCCATCATCGAATCGCAATTCGTATCGCACTAAGTGACTTGGCCCAGGATCAGGCGCAAAGAAGTGATATCCATGATTGAGATACAGTACTTCGAGATAGGGACGAAAGCCCCGCCAGAGCTTCAGGCTTAACTGCGAGCAGGGGGCGACTGCCATTGGAGCAATCACGATCGCCAGCAGATGAAAGACCAACAGACACGAAGCGGCGCGACGCACCCAAGGGCGCGACCAAACACGATCGACCTTGGTGTCGTTCAGAAGTGGCGGCTCAAGTTGTGTCACCGAAGCATTCATAGCTTCGATTGGATCGACCGCCGAGCGACTGGGGCGCCAGCAACTCATCGTTCGCTGTGCGCAAACAAGAAGCCCGGCCTTATCGGAAAGGCCGGGCTGATTATCGCTGACGTCTATCATCCGCAAATTGCGGTTACGGATATTCCATGAACACCGTTCGTCCGGGAATCAATCGCATCCGACGGAAGCCAAGGTCGCGAACCTTCTTTTCCACTTCCCATTCGACGATCCGATCCCCTTTGCGTTCCTTTTTCATTTCCGTCTTCACGACTTCAAACTTCGCATCGTAAATCTGCGGGATGCCGGGGTAGAGCGGCTTCGATTCAAAGTGCCACTTATCGTCGTCACCGAAATAACCTTCGAGTTCCTCAAAGTAACCCGCTTCGTCCTCGACGGTGATTTTGATTTCTTCGCCAGCGGCGAGACTGCGGAATGTTTCGTCGCTGACGTTGATCTCGATGCGGCCAATTCGCGGATGTATGTCAGCCGGATTTCGCTTCGTTTGGCGTTGGTAGGTCATTCCGAGCGTTCCTGGAACGCCATCAGAACTGACGAGTTGGTCTGTCGGCTGAGCAGGATTCGCTCCTGTTAATTGCGGCGCTGGCATCTGCATCTGCGGCATCTGCGGCATTGATGGTTCCATGACCATCCCTTGCCCCATCGGCACATATCCTTGGTATGCGGCCGTCGGCACCATGTAAGCGTCCGCCATCGGAATCCGAGTCCCCATCATTCCGCTCGAACCACCGGACGATCCGCTGCTACCGCCAGAAGAGCCTCCACTACTTCCACCGGACGAACCGCCCCAAACGAAACCACCACTGCTACCGCCGGATGATCCGCCGCTGCTCCCTCCCGACGAACCGCCACTGCTCCCGTGCCAGCCAATCAAGTGGCCCCCCGAACTTCCGAACCCACCCGATGAACCGCCGCTGCTTCCAAATCGAAAGCCGCCACTGCTTCCACCCGATGAACCGCCGGAAGAACCACCGGAACTCCCGCCAAACAAGAACGGAAGCCCTGCCTGACTCGGTGCCGCAGAAGACAACACCACCAATCCTGCCAAAACAATCGCCAGATTCATTCGACGTGTCATGATCACCCCAATGCACCTTTTCCCAAAAGGCCGCGAGCCTCCCAAGGCAATCTGCCCCCCAAAAGGGAACTTGCCAACGGCTCGCATCTCTACAACGGGGCAAACCTATCACGCGGCATTCAATGAAGTGGTGACTTTCAGCAACATTTCTTGCTTCCAATTCGCCACGCTTCGACACAACTGGCAGACGCGGCACATCACGCAAGAAATGCCCACGGTGCGCGATACGTCGGCGTCCAGCTTGCCATAGCCAAGTCATCAGTCGGTCGGCCTGACGCATCGACGACTAACTCGCGTTGCAAGCGAAATGTTTGATTTGCCAAGTGGCACCAGCCAGCAGAAATGATTCCCGTTTCGAGATTGGCGATTGGCGTTGATCGCGACTTGACCGCGTCCACAAACTCTGCCAGATGTGACCGCGACGGCTCGGCGGAATCAGAAACAAGTTGCTCAGGGCAGTCGTAGACCTTCCAACCCCCGCGATCGACAACGAGCGTTCCTCGTTCGCACAGGAAGGCAACACCAGCCGTTCGACCTTCGGGCGCGTGGTTGCTCCAGGTGCGATGCTCCCAAGAAATCGTTTGCTCGCCACCGTTGGAATCGCCGCAGTTAAAGAGAACGTGCATCGAATCCGGAGTCTCCGCAGCGTCGTGCAACACAAGACTATTGCCACTCGCGGCGACACGTTGC
>CAIJTL010000049.1 GCA_903823545.1 uncultured Planctomycetaceae bacterium | reverse complement strand
GAGCGCAGAGAAACGGTCAATCAAATCGACCTGCGAGCGACCGCTTTCGGTCACTCCCTGCACGTTCGGGATATGAATCTGGCCGCAAATCTCACCACCCGCGACGGCGGTCGTGTGTTGGTTGTGAAACACCAGTATCGCAACGATTATTCAAGACCAGACGTGGTTCTTTCAAAGGATAACCCGTCGTTGCGAGATGGCCTGGAGCCGGGAAAGAACCAAGTCTTCTGACTCCTAGAATCGCCATTCGGCTCGCAAGTTCAGGCCGTCTAATGTCATCGTTTTGGCTTGGCGTTCAAACGAATTTGGAACCTCGCGAACGGTGCTGAGGTATTCCGGCGTGGTCATCATGTTGAACCAAGCTGCCAAGTAGTATCCGCCGGTGATTCGAAAGCTGCCGTTCGCGCTCTGCCAACCAACGCCCAGTTCAAACTCCGGAACGGTAACAACACGAGTTTCTCGCAGAGCGGTTTGAGCTTGGACGCCACTAAAAACGTTGGTCTGAATGTAATCGGCAGAGTTACTTCCGAAGAGAAAGTTCACCGCCCCCTTTGAATAGACCATTAAGCCTCGCTCGCCAATCAGTCGCTCGCCCTCCACCCCAAAGCGCGGTCCAACACCATTGAAGTTGACGTTGGTGTCAACTGAGGTCGTTCCAAGGATCGAATAGGTCGCATCGAATTCTTGTTGTATCTGCGCATACCGCAGTCCCAAAACATAATTGACCGCGAAGTCATCGCCGTTCCAAAACAGCGACTTGTAATTGGCATCTATCATCTGCATTTTGAAGTCGTAGTCTGCTTGAGCATCGAAACTATCAGCGGCCACATTGACCGTGCTGGGGTGGACAGTATCACCTCGCAAGAACGAACCTCCGCCCGCCAAGCTCACACTGTCGCTGGCAGAGGCTTGATACCAAGTGTAGTTCGCCGTGAAGCTCGAACTGCGATCCAGCGCCCAAGCACCACCGATTCGGAAGCCTGCGTTGTATCCGAATGCTGCGACAGCTTGTGGACCTACTGGCACTGATGTCGAAAGCGTCCCATCAACGGGAGTCGCGTAAGCCACATCAGCTCCGCGTGGTCGCAAATAAAGAAACTCTCCCCAAACGTTATTGCGATGTTCCCAAAAAGTTGGGCATTCCAGATCACACGCTGACTCAAAAGGTAGCTCGTCATAGGAAGTCACCTCTTCGCGAAGCAGCTCGACCGGCCCGTCAGCTCCCGTCAACAAATAGCGACTCTGTTTCGTCTCGTGAGATTCACGACGGCTTCTAGCGGTTGGTTCCGAATCGTCAGCAACAGCCGTTTGTTGCCTCGCCGCTCTTCGTTTTACGCGGGGAACAGGCGACTCCGCATTACCATATTGAGCGTGTACGACCGGAGCATTTTCAATCATGAACGCGAACGCCACGACGCCTGCCCAGAATTTGGTTTTGCTTCGCACGATGGACCTTCTCCGGTGGCTCTCACGAGAACGCAGTCCATTGCGATTGTCTGGCTATTCCGCTGGAAGACCGATTCACCATCTACCGGCATCAAGCGGTTTTTGCCGATCGTGGGTCTCCGAATGATTCCGCCGATTTCGCGGTTCAATTCATGGCTTCAAGATCGGTTGCTGAAGTGGACCTAAGTCAGCTTGGCGACTCTCTAGAGCTGGTATTTCAACTCGTTTGTCAGTGGCAAGTCGCACTGATGGAACAATCGCTGATTCGCGGATATCCCTTGTTTTGTTGTCGAAATGGATTGCTCCGAACGACTCGCGAATTCACTGTGATCCGAAAAGTACCAGGCGATGTCAGGGAAACTGAATCATCGAATCTGGCCAGTATGTTCATAAAATTAGTGGTTAGACAACTTGAGAT
>CAIJTL010000048.1 GCA_903823545.1 uncultured Planctomycetaceae bacterium | reverse complement strand
GACGGGCCTGGAGACCCGTCCTATGAGGTCGCACCTTGCGATCTCGTGCTGTTGGAAATCTTCAATAACCAGTTCGCGTCCATTGCCGAGCAAATGGGAATCACGCTGCAAAGAACCTCTTGTTCAACGAACGTCAAAGAGCGGCTCGATTTCAGTTGTGCGATCTTCGATCCGCGTGGCAATCTCGTCGTCAACGCGCCGCACATTCCGGTGCATCTTGGAGCGATGGGAGAAACAGTTCAGAGAATCATCGCAGACAATCCCGATGAGTTGTCACCAACGAGCGTGCAACGAACTGGCTGCTCGGTTTATGTCACGAACGACCCGTACCGGGGCGGCTCGCATTTACCAGACGTCACCGTTGTGACTCCGGTGCGAGATGCATACGGTCGTTTGATTTTCTTCACCGCCAGCCGAGCGCATCACGCAGAGATCGGCGGCATTGTCCCCGGAAGTATGCCGCCGTTTTCAAAAACATTGGGCGACGAAGGAGTGCTGATTCGCAATTTCAAACTGATCGATAACGGCCGCTCACGCGAGGACGACCTGCGAGCGCTATTGCTCAATGCCCCTTATCCCACTCGCGCGGTTAACGACAACATGGCCGACATGCGCGCACAAGTCGCTGCGAATCAGTTGGGAGTTCGGCAGTTGCTCGAATTGGTTGAGAAGCATTCGCTTGCGGTCGTGCAAGCCTACATGGGGCACATCCAGCAAGCGGCCTCGACCAAAATGCGGCAAGCACTTTCAGCGATTCCCGATGGCACCTATCAACGAACTGACCATCTCGATGACGGCTCGCCGATTTGTGCGACGATCACAAAACAAGGTGGCTCAGCGACCGTTGACTTCGCAGGGACTGGCCCGGTGCTATCGAGCAATCTCAACGCGAATCGCGCGATCGTTACCGCAGCGGTGATGTATGTCTTCCGTTGTCTGATCAATGAAGACATCCCTCTGAATAGTGGGGTGATGGAACCGATCACGATCATTCTTCCCGAATGCCTGCTGAACCCGCCGGAGCACACTGATCCTGCACTGAACCCGGCCGTCGTCGGTGGGAACGTCGAGACCTCACAGCGAGTCGTCGATGTCTTGCTCGGAGCTTTGGGGGGCGCTGCCGCGAGCCAAGGAACGATGAACAACCTCACGTTCGGCGATGCGACGTTCGGCTATTACGAAACGATTGGCGGCGGCTCTGGAGCAACGTTGAATGCAAATGGAGCGGACGCCGTGCATACGCACATGACGAATACTCGACTCACCGACGTCGAAGTGATCGAGCGGCGTTACCCGGTTCGAGTCCATGAGTTTTCGATCCGCAAAGGCTCCGGTGGCGCGGGCCAACATCGCGGTGGTGACGGCATCGTCCGCAAACTGGAGTTCTTGAGACCGCTCAACGTCTCTCTCCTCACCGAACGTCGAGGCCCATTCGCTCCGTTTGGCCTTAATGGAGGGCAACCCGGATCACTCGGTCAAAACACATTGCAAAAGCCCGGCGAGCCAGAACCAATCAACCTCGGCGGCAAAGCCCAAATCCAGGTTGAACCCGGCGATGTACTCACCATCCAGACGCCCGGCGGCGGCGGATTCGGTGGTTGAGGCGACGTCCTCTCAGTGAACTCTGTGCCTCTGCTGTAAGAATGGATTTACCACGGAGGCACGAAGGTCACGGGGGAAGGTCGGACAGATTTCGCCCCTTCGCCAACTGTATTGAAAATTGTGTTTTGTGAGCGG
>CAIJTL010000047.1 GCA_903823545.1 uncultured Planctomycetaceae bacterium | reverse complement strand
GGAAGAACAGCCGCAGACATTCGCGAGTCACGGGGTGATCGGCGAGACGTCCAATGGCTGCCGATTCCGCTGCGAAGCCGATCGAAGGGGCTTGTCGAAACCCGGCACGTAAGACATCAATCGCTGCGAGTGGTGCTGGATATTGACCCTGCGTCTGTTTGCGAGTCTCCCGCTCTGCTCGCCGAAATGCGTAGTTCCTTAACTGTGAAAGAGACTCAGTCAAACGCGCCGCGAGCGATCGCTTCGGACGACTGAAGATCGATCGAGCGCTGCCGAGTTTGATGACCGTTCGCAGAAGCGACTCGCCAACGAATGGCAATGCCTCGATCGGCACCATGTCATGCACGAGTCCTTTCGTGCGGGCTTGGCGACCACTCACCATGCGACCGGTCAGAATCATCGGTAACGCTTCGATCAAGCCCACAAGCCTTGGCAGGCGAACGGTTCCGCCCCATCCAGGGATTAAACCGAGCTTCACTTCCGGCAGCCCGAGCAACGTCTTTGCGTGATCGTCGGCGATGCGATATCGGCACGACATCGCAAATTCGAGCCCCCCGCCGAGACACGAGCCAGAAATCAACGCGACCGTCGGTACTGGCAATGATTCGAGTGACTGAAAGACTCGCTGCCCGAACTGCGACAATTCCATCGCCACTGAGCCGCCTGCGATCTCCTTCATCTCGGTGACATCAGCACCGACGATAAAGTTTCCCGACTTGCCGCTGATGAATATCACACCGCGCACTGCTGGAGTTCGCCGCACTTCGGTCAGCAGTCGGTCTAACTCGTCGAGCATATTTCGCGACAACGCATTGACCGACTTGTCCTGCCGGTCGATACGAACTCGCAACAATCCGTCGGTGGCGAGTTCCGAATGCCACATTACCGCGTCTGACAAAAGCGATCGTGGAGTGATCGGCTCTGATTCTGAGACCGCGTCCAACGTTTGAGGACTCATTTGGCACTCCTTTGTCAGTGGCTTGTTCGGCTCAGCAGTTCGTTCGGAGTTCCGCCTTTAGGCGGCCAATCGCAATGACCTCCTGAAGGCGGCACTACGAGCTTGGTCTCGTCACCCACTTACGGCATGTCGTACTGCTTGTCACCTTCTTCGATGGGAATGTTGTTGGCTTTATAGAGCCGAATTTTTTCCCCTTTGTCTTCCAGTAAAACGAGACCGCCAGTCTTCGCGTCGTAGCCATACATTTGCCACGGTGGGAGCGACGCAACCTCGACTCTCAATTGCTTCATCAACTGCACCGCTTCTTTATACGGTGGATAATCTTTGCCACCGTTGACCTCTTTCATCAGTTCCATCTGATGCTTGAAAGCAAGCACGCTCGTCTTCGTAGTGATTGAGACATAAGCGTTGAACGAGGTCGTCAGCGGGTCAGAACCGGTGATCTTGCTGTCGACCTCGACAACTTTGGGATTCTTCTTCGCTTCGACCAAGTCAACGATCTTCCCATCTGTCTTACCGATGATGGGGCCGTTGGGCTTCGCAGGTTCCGCTGGCTGCGCTACGGGGGCTGCCGCAGGCTGGCCAGGTTGGTTGTTCGCATTCGGTGCAGCGCCAGCGGCGTTCGACATTGTCGAGGGAGCGCCAGGTGCCGCAGTTCCAGCGGGAGCCGCCGCCTCGTTTTTCGGGGGGGCTTCTAATGCCTGTTGAAACTCACCGCAGCCGATCAAGTTCGCCACGATCAAACAGAAAGTCATGCGTCGCATGAGAAGACTCCTGAGTCAGTAAGTAGAAACGGCAAAGCCACACAGATTGTCAGACCGACTTGCGCCAGAAACAAGCAAACGGCTTCATTAAAGCGTTGCCGTGGACGAGCGAGTCTCATCCAAGTGAAAGACCGAATTCATGGTGACCAACGTGTTCTTGCCAGCGTGATGTTGAATGATATTCACACAACAATTTCCTTGAGCGAGTTCCTTTGCGCGACGCATTTCGAGGCCGAGCAAGTGAGCAACAAGAGATCGATTCACGATATTGTGAGCGACGACGACGATCGTTTCACCAACGTGCTGCTGCAGCAGCCGTTCAAAGACCGGCAACGAACGGCGCAGGACGTCGGAGTAAGATTCGCCGCCAAGATACGGCTGGACCGACGGATCTTCGTGGAACAAACGAAATGCCTCCGGATTCTCTTGGGCAATCGTGTCCCAATCTTTTCCCTCCCACTGGCCGACGTTGCATTCCACGAGTTCTGCGATTTCCGTCACCGACAACGAATGATGCTGGGCGATCATCCCGGCCGTTTCAGACGCTCGCTTCAGCGTGCTTGCGTAAACGTGACGAACGGGGAACTTGGCTAAGAACTTCGCAACGAGTGCCGCTTGCTTGCGACCATTCTCGTTGAGGGACAAATCAATGCCGCTTCCTTGAAGGATATAGGGAACGCGAACATTCGCGTCGGTCGTACCGTGTCGAACAAGAATCAGTTGAGTCATGCGGGGGCGTCCGTTGTCAGTGGTTTGTTGTCAGTTGGTTAGTGGCAGTTCAAAACTCGTCGCAAAGGTGGCTTGCCTGTGAAATCGGTCATCTCCATAAACATAAACGATGGAGGCCTCGGTCAAGCTCACAGCTTTTGCTGGAGATGTCAACTCGACGATTTACCACGGACATGTCCATCGAGCGGCTTGTCACTCGTGACTTGGATCAAGATAGTTGCGTCGTCCGAATCTGATCTCAGAATTGAACGCTCGAATTTTCATCCGCTTGTGAACTCAAACGAAACTCGCTTCCTTAGAAACGGTTTCAAAACTAACTCGAAGCGTGAGCGAGGGCGATTCCGCATGCGATTGCCAGACGCCCTCGCTTACGCTTCGGGTTAGTAAACCTGTTTTGAAACAGCCTCCTAGACACAGAATCCCAACGCATGATTCCGCTGCCCCAAATCGCGCTGACGCTTGGAGATGTCGCGGGGATCGGCCCTGAAGTCGTGGTGCGTGCGTGCCTCGACGATCGAGTTCGATCGGCATGCCAACCCATCGTCGTCGGTCACCCGGATGTCGTTCGACGAGCAATCTCATTCGTCGACGCTCAGGTCGATGTTGCGGAGTTGTCGCAACCGGATGATCAAATTCCGTCGGACCAGATCGCGTGCTGGAATCCACCAGGAAGTTCATCAGAAGTTTCTGATGTTCCACTCGGCCGAAACGATCGGAGTGCGGGGCAAGCAGCTTTTGACTACTTAGTCGCGGCCACTCAAGAAACGCTGAAGGGGACTTTTGCGGCGATTACGACCGCTCCGTTGAGTAAAGCGGCGTTGCATTTGGCGGGGCATCATTATCCGGGACACACCGAGATTCTCGCCGAGCTTTGTGGCGTGACGGATTTCGGCATGATGCTCTACCTGCCATCGAGTAACACCGTGAAATCCCCTTACGGCCTGGGCGTTGTCCATGTGACGCTGCACACGTCGATTCGCAGCGTTCCCGATTTGATCACGACGAGCGGTGTGCTCGAAAAGATTGAACTGATTCAAAATTTCATGCAGCGAGTCGGCTGCCCCGCGCCGCGAGTTGCTGTCTGTGCGTTGAATCCTCATGCGGGCGAAGAGGGTCTCTTCGGTGACGAAGAAGCTCGGCTGATCGCGCCCGCTGTTCACGAGGCTTGTGAACGAAGCCTATTGCCCGTCGCAGGTCCGCTTCCAGCGGATACGCTTTTTCGTCGAGCGGCCTCGGGAGAATTTGACGCGGTTGTCGCGATGTACCACGACCAAGGGCATATCGCCTTTAAGTTGATTAGCTTTCAGAACGCCGTGAATGTGACACTTGGACTTCCGATCATTCGCACGAGTCCCAGTCACGGCACCGCATTTGATATCGTGGGGCGACAAGCGGCTGATGCGTCAGGAATGATTGGCGCGATTCTCGTCGCGGCTCGATTGGCTGTCTCGGAGCGTCACGAAAAATAGGGCTGCTGAGCTGCAATGTGGCCGAGCCGTTCCGCGACTCGGCGTCGAGTTGCGGAGCAACTCGACCACAAAACCTCGCTGTGAAAGCGTCAAGCGCGGCGAGAACAATTTGGGGAGACTGACGATGATTTGGACGTTGCTTTTCGCCGTGTTGATGGCTGATGAACCGGTAGTAGTCGCGAATCCGACTGCGGACCAACTTCGGTTCTTCGAGACCAACATTCGACCGGTCTTCATTGAGCATTGCCAGAAGTGTCACGGCTCCACAAAACAATGGGGCGGTCTGCGACTGGACTCACGAGAAGCGTTGTTGCGGGGCGGTGATTCAGGAGCGGCGATTGTTTCCGGCAAGCCCAACGAAAGCTTGTTGATTCGAGCAGTGCGGCACGAAGACGCTGATCTCAAGATGCCAAAGGACGGTAAGCTCAGCGAGCGCCAGATTGCAGACTTGGCACGCTGGATCGAAATGGGAGCACCGTTCCCAAAATCTGCAAAAGCCGATG
>CAIJTL010000046.1 GCA_903823545.1 uncultured Planctomycetaceae bacterium | reverse complement strand
TGCTTGGGAAAGATGCTCTTGGACGCTTGACGGTGACGGAAGCCAGCTCGCAATTAGTTATTGATAGCTCGATCCGCAACGTCGTCGTCAACGGCGGCAACGGCGATGACACGATCAACGTTGGGAATCTCTCTGGTGTGGTTGGGACGGTGCTTGCAATCAATGGCGGGAACGGGGATGACACGCTGAGTGCGGCAGGTTCGTCGCTGGGTGACGTGCGGTTGTCGCTGAGTGGTGGGATCGGGCTCGATTCGATCACGGGGAGCAGCGGCAGCGACACGATCGACGGGGGCGACGGCAACGACACGGTGCTGGGTGGACTCGGCAACGATTCGATCTTTGGCGGAGCGGGTGTTGATCGGCTCAACGGCGAAGCGGGCGATGACTCGATCGACGGAGGCGATGACAACGACGGTCTGAACGGCGGCGACGGTAACGATTCGCTCATCGGCGGCAGCGGCGACGACAGCCTGCGTGGCGGCAACGGCAACGACACCGCCAGCGGCGGCTTCGGAGCAGACACGCTCAACGGTGAAGTGGGGAATGATTCGCTCGACGGCGGTTCGGGGACTGACACGCTCACCGGCGGTGACGGTAACGACACGCTCAGCGGCGGTGCTGAAGCAGACTCGATCACCGGCGATGCGGGGACCGACTCGATCTTCGGCGGCGACGGCGATGACACCATCGATGCAGGCGATGGCAACGACACCATCCAAGCAGGCGACGGAAACGATTCAGTCAACGGCGGCCTCGGAGACGACGCCATCAACGGCGGCGACGGCAACGACACGCTCAATGGCGGAGCGGGCCGCGACCTCATCGTCGGTGGCGACGGCAACGACGTCCTCGTCGGCGGCGCCGACATCGACACGCTGCTCGCCGGCGACGGCGACGACACCCTCAACGGCCAAGGCTCAACCGACGTGCTGGCCACCGGCGAAGGAACCGACGTCAACAACGACGCCTCCTTCGTCATCGACGAACAATTCGTGCTGTCCGACGCGCTGATGACGGCGTTGGGCTTGTAATCAAGTTGAACCGCAATAAGTCACGAGAAGCTGCCAGCATGCCGAGGACCGCTGGCAGCTTCTCGAACGACGCAGACATAAGGCTCTCGCGAAGCAACAGACTTTGGAATGGTCCAGCCTGGAGTTGATTGAACACTGCGCCAAAGAGAGCTTCAGCTATTTGGCTTCCAGAAAACCGAGGCTTTTCATCCATTCCGCGCAGCGTAGAGGCCAGTCGTTGATAGGCTTGCCGTCCTTTCGCATTCCAAATCCATGACCACCTTTTGCGCAAATGTGGAGTTCGGCGGAGAGGTCTCGCTTCTTGTATTCGAGGTAAAGCATCGCCGCCTCGATGGGGTTTGATTTGTCATCGTGAGCCACCAGAAAGAAAACGGGAGGGGCGTCAACCGGGATGCTGAAACCGGGACGCAACTTTGATTTGTCATCTTTATCAAGAAAACCGCCACCGTAGATGAACACGAGAAAATCGGGGCCGCGGGGATCGTCGAGTTCGGGAATCTGTGGAAAGGTCCGAGCACCGCGATCCCACGCCGCATGTCCGGCGAGGTTTGCACCGGCAGAGAAACCAAGCAAGCCGACTCGCTTCGGATCGAGATTCCATTCAGTCGCGTGATGCCTCAAGAGTCCCATCGCTCGTTGGGCATCTTGGACGGGCAACTCAAACATTTCCTTCTCATCGCGAGTTGGTGTCCGGTACTTGAGCAGCACTGCTGTCACACCCAATGAGTTGAGCCATTCGCAGACCTGCGTTCCTTCGTGAGCGTACGACAAAAACATAAAGCCGCCGCCAGGAGCGACGATCACGGATGCGCCGTTTGGCTTCTCTGGCCGGAAGATCGTCACAGTCGGATCTGTCACATCGGTAACGCGATTGGGTGCTGCGCCTCCATGCGATTGAATGAGTTTCACGGTCGCATCGGACTTTGGCACCATCGCAGTCGGCGGACCATCCGGCCAAAGCCTTAACGTGATCGGCTCGGCTGCAGCGACAAGTTCGACTACGGCAATGATCATGCAAAATGTCAGCAAGTTTGTTTTCATATCAGTGATTCCTTTGGGCTGAGGCGATCACTGTCTTGAATGATGCACGATCTGTCCAATGCCAAAGAGTCAGTCGAGTGACAATTTCCTCGATGCAGTTTCCGAACTGCGAACTAACCCGAAGTGCGAGTTTAGAAGTTGCGCAGGTCGATTTGATTGACGGTTTCTCTGCGCTCTTCGTTCCTCTGCGGTGCAAGAAAAGGCCATTTGCAC
>CAIJTL010000045.1 GCA_903823545.1 uncultured Planctomycetaceae bacterium | reverse complement strand
TGCATAGAACCGTTGTCGGCGGGCTTGTTCCATATGTCGCAATTCCGTTGCAATCACATGCGCGCAAGATTTGGATTGGCCCGAAGCGAATCGAGCTTAGAAGCGATGTCTCTGACTACGCCGTTCGCTCGCTGTTCGAGAGTAATGATCTTGCCGTTCCAGAAGTCTTGCCCTCTGAGATTCCTTACCGATAACCATTGGTCGTTTTTCAACAAATAGCTCAGAACAATGGGGGTACGAATAATGACCGAAATTGCTCAACGACTTAGAACTGAATTGGCCGTGCTCGATTCCGTGGACCGAGCTGATCTTGCCTACTTCTTATTGGAGTCGCTCGATGAAAATGTTGACTCCTTTGCTGAAGTCGCGTCGGATGCCGAGCTTGATCGGCGAATTGCGGACATTGAGAGTGGTAACGTGAAGGGAATCGCGTGTGACGAGGTTCTGTCCGAACTTCGTGAGATGTTTCCATGAGTCCGGTCGTTTTTCATCCGGACGCGCGAGCGGAAGTCCGTGAGGCTGCGCAACACTACGAGTCTCAATGCACCGGCTTGGGTAAAGCGTTTCGAGTTGCACTGGAGCAGTCACTCGCTGTGATTCGCCACCGTCCCAACATGTGGCCGAAATACAAAGGCAAAGCGGTTCGACATTGCATGGTCCGAAGATTTCCTTATTGCATCTTCTTCATCGACCAACCCGATCGTGTTTGGATTGTTGCCATCGCTCACGCTCACCGTCGGCCTGGATATTGGCTCGATCGGCTTTGAGTAAGTGGTTTACTGAGATCATCTGCGGTCGGTGGTAGGGAAACGAACGGTTATTTCAATTACCCGATCTCAGTGTTCTTGAGGCTGGTTCGCGGGGCATATTTCACTTTGACTTCCTCAGCGTCGTGTTTGTACGGTCGAGATCTGACGGAAAACTGATGGGGCCGACGGATCGGGAGGGGTGGGGACGAGTTGTCCGGTGAAAGATCGAAAGTCCGTTATGACCAATCGCGTCGTGATGTTGTCGATAATTACGGCGTCACTCTCTTTGTATGGTTGCGATCGAGTCCGCTCGGTGGTGAGTGGTGGTGCGACTGAGAGCAAGGCTATTTTGAAAAGCGTCGTCCAGGCCGAACGTAAATCCGTTTCGGCGTTGGGACGTCTTGAACCGGCCAGCCGTGTGGTGAATATCGGGACTTCGTTGCCCGATCGAGTCACCAAACTTTTCGTCACGGAAGGTGGAACCGTCGAACTGGATACGGACTTGGTTCATCTAGAGAGCCGCGATGAGCGGTTGGCGGAACAGGAACGGATTGCGGCCGAATTACGCAGTGCACAGAAAAAATTAGCGGCTGAAGAGCAGTACCATTCCGCGTTGATTGAGGAAGCTCGAATTCGCGAGCGCGAAATCGAAACACTTCGCCCGCTGCAGATTGACGTTCAAGAAGCCAATCAGAGATCGCTGAAAGCAGAACTGGAAACCGCGCAGAAAAATCTGCAGCGACAACAGAGTCTGACCGCTGCGAATAGCTCGTCGGAACAAGAATTGGATCGTGATCGACTCGCAGTGCGAGTGGCTGAGGAGAAGCTGAAAAGCGCCAGCAAGGAACTCGATCGGCTCAAAGCGGGTTGGGTGCTTGATCGCGAAGTGGCCAAAGCCGCTGTGAAAAGTGCTGAGGCCGCGTCGGCGCGAGCGTTGGCTGGTGTGCCGGTTGACGAGTTGGAGAAGCAGTTGCAGCACGCGAAGTCGCGAGTCGCACAGACGGTGCTGAAGGCTCCGTTTACTGGTCAAGTTTTGAAAGTCATGAAGCGGCCCGGCGAGGTTTCTAATGGCGGTGCGATCCTGCAATTGGCGAACACATCAGAGATGCACGCGGTCGCAGAAGTGTATGAAAGCGAGATTCGTCTCGTTCGCATTGGTCAGAAAGCGACGATCAGTAGCCCGGCACTCGAACGCGAACTGACAGGTCGCGTGGTCGAGATTGGAGTGCAGATCTACAAGAACGATGTACTCGATGTGGACCCGGCGTCTGATACTGACACTCGCGTGGTGGAAGTCCGGATTCTGTTGGACGACAGCAAGGCCGCAGCCGCGCTGACTCACCTGCAAGTGGATGTGACGATTGGTTTGGAGGCCAGTGGAGGAGACCGTACTGCTGCCTTCGATCGGTTCGCAAAATGAAGACCCCATTGGCTTGGCGAAACCTGATGC
>CAIJTL010000044.1 GCA_903823545.1 uncultured Planctomycetaceae bacterium | reverse complement strand
GTTGTGGTGGGGCGGAATCCATCGCGGTCTGCAAGGCTTGCTCGTGAGCTTTGACCTTCACGTCCCAGTCTTTGACTTCAGCTTCCATGCGTGCGAGGTCTTGTTCGAGCGTGGCCTTGTCGGCATCGGGCTTCGCGAGTTTCAGCTTCGCATCAGCCACTCGCCGCACGACTCGGTAGCGATCCGATCGAGCGGTGTTCTGATCAAGCGTCAGTTCTTGCAGCTTGACGAGATACGCCAACCCGTCCGGGCCGAGTCGTTCCGCATCGGGGCCGACCGGCAGCAGTTCGCTGTGCGAGTGAGCGGTCGCCTTGATCCCCTTCGGTCCGTACCCGGCGAGCGTTTGTGTGCTGTGGAAGATGCCGGCCAGTGCGTAGTAGTCGGCGGTCGGAATCGGATCGAACTTGTGGTCGTGGCAGCGAGCACATCCGACTGACAAACCCAAGACCGCGCGGCTGACCAACTCGATCTGCTCGTCGATCACATCCATGCGGAAGACTTCCGGCTTGATCTCTTCAAACGACTTCGCCCCCAGCGCGAGGAAGCCGCTCGCGATGCGCTGCTCGTCGCGTTGCTCAGGCGAACTGAACGGCAGGAGATCGCCCGCAATCTGCTCGCGCAGGAATTGATTGAACGGCTTGTCGCGATGAAACGACTCGATGACGTAATCGCGATACCGCCAGGCGTGATAGAAGTAGACGTTGCGATCGCGGCCGTTGCTGTCAGCGTACCGAGCCACATCCAGCCAGTGCCGTCCCCACCGCTCACCGAATTGACGTCGGGCGAGCAACCGATCCACCGTCTGCGACAACCAAGATTGCTGTTGCTCGGGTTCAGCGTTCGCGGCGTTCCAGCCATTCACGAATTCAGCGACTTCCTCCGGCGACGGAGGCAAGCCAAGTAAATCGAACGACAACCGCCGCAGCAACAAATGCGGTTCGGTGTCGCCGAGCGGTTCAATCTTCTGCTCATCCAGTTTGGCCAACACGAAGTTGTCGATGTCATCCCGCGCCCAATCTGCACGCGTCACGCTCGGCGGAGCGATTCGTTTTGGTGGCACGAACGACCAGAACTTTCGGCCTTCGTCGATCGACATGCCCCGCTTCACAACTGCCGCCGGACCGTCGCGCGGATCGGCCGCTCCCGCCGCGATCCAGGCTTCAAAGTCCGCGATCGCCTCCGCCGACAGTTTCTCATTGGGAGGCATCGCGGAAACACTCGCGTCATGGCGCAGGGCCTTCAGCATCAAACTCTCGCCTGGTTTCCCCGGCACGATTGCCGGCCCAGTGTCGCCCCCTTTGAGCAACCCCGCGCGCGTATCAACCGTCAACATTCCCTTCAGTTTCCCGCGCGTCGCAGCAGCAGCCGAATGGCACTCATAGCATTGAGCCACCAGCACCGGGCGAATCTTCTTCTCGAAGAACTCGACCTCTTTCGCCGGAACTTGATCGCTCGCCAGCGAAGTTCCGGAGATTCCGAGATACGTCAAGATGCTCGCGATAACGACCACACGATGCAGCACAGAACGTCTCACTCCACGCTCCCAAGGTTACACGATTCGAACCACCGTTTGTGTCTCAGCCCAGATTACCACCCCGACACGTTCTCTACCAAACCTCGACAGAAGAACTTCAAACTCAGGGCCGACCAGCTACTTCTTCAACTGCGCGATAGTTTCTTGATGTTGAGCCCACGCGGTTTCTTGCAGTGTCTTTGCGATGTCTGCGGGGATGGCGTCCGGCGCGGCAAGACCAATCGGATTGCGCTCGGTGATCGCGGTGTAAATCATGCATGAGTAGAGATATGAGCCCCACAGCCCTGGATGAGCCCGGTCTTTGGCGAACAGGCTTTCGAGTCGTTCGGTCGAGGGCTTGTTGCCGAAGTAGCGGATATAGGCATAACTGGCATCGACGATCGGCACTCCGAGTTCCTTTCCCATCGCGAAGTGCAGGCCGTGCTGTCGCTCGAAGCCTTTCGGGTAGTCGCTGAGAATCGACGCGGTCCCGAACAACACCGTCTTCGAGCCACTCTCTTTGATCAACGTGTGAAATTGCCGCGCGTAGGGTTGAAAGGCCGGCTCTTGAACGTTGTAGATGTCTTGCAGAACGACGAAGTCCCATGCTCCGGTGGCGATCATCGCGCGAGCGGCTCCCTCGCCCGTCCCGGCATCCCAATGCGATCGCAGCGATGCGCCCCCTTTGATGCAGCCGCCGACCTTGATGGGCCGCTCGCCTTTGTCGGACTCGGCCAACTTCTCCAGCAATTGTTGGCTGACGATCGTCGGGCACTGGCTGTTTCCTACGAGCAAGACCTTGATCGGCTTCGACAGCTCATCGGCCCGAACATCGCTGATCGTTAGGCTGGCCATGAACAGAGTGACGGCCCATGTGATCGAGTTCATTTTCATCGAATTTGTTCCTTCGCCTTTGTAAGTTGTTGAATCGAGATCAGCCCTTCGGCCACCATCTTTTCGCCGGCGTCCGCGGCCAGGAAGCTGCACTCGGTCGCGCCGTAGCCACCTTCGCGCACGGCTTGCACGGTTGGGATGTAAACGACGAACGGCGTTCCTTGGCCGTGATAGGCCAGGCCGAGGATGAACGTGTTGGTGATCGGCGATTTCTCGGTCAGGTCAAGCTGATGCTGAATGAACGGTTCTCCGGGGATCGCGACGAACGCGAGATCGCGATTGATGACAACGGTGAGCAAGCCGACGTCAGTCGTCTTATTGCCGTTGCGGTTCGGGATTGTGAGCAAGCTTTCTTTGACCTGTAGATTGGGACTCTGCCCCGAGCCTCTGAGTTCCTTTGCCAATCGTAACGCTCCCTTGCCCAACGAGATCCCCGCTTGACGAGCAATGTTGAAACGATTTTCGCCGCGCAAATTGTGGAGGTCATACGGATCGAGATCTCCTTGGGCTCCTTGCAGGAACATTCCCATGCAACCTTCGCCAAGTTCTTGTTCGACGAAATCGACCATCGCGCCGGGGAAGTCGCGCGAAACAACTCCGGTACCCATCAGTGCGACCGGGTGACAGGCGTAATGCACAGCGAACGCTCGTGGCTTGCCTGATAGGTCTTCGACGCGAATGACGCCGACCGTTGGATCGATCGGCTGAGTCGGCCGACGATCGGGATTCTCCCACAGCGCACTGACGCGACCGTCGCGCACCAGCCGCCGATTGTGAGCCATGTACGCACTCTCGAAGGGACCTTTGCCCACCACGATCCGTGCCGGGAAGCGATTCTGCATCGCTTGGCCGATCGCGGCGACGATCTTCGTTTCGGTTTTCGCATACCACGGATCAGCCGAGAGTCCCGGCCAATCGACCGTCTCCGCCGGAGCCTTGCCGCTGCGAGTCCAATCGGGCGCGGTCGGCGGCTTGATGATCATCCCACGCGGAGCCATGCCCGCGTGCGTGTGCGTCGCGCTGAGGATCACATGATCGACGCCCCACTTAGACCTCGCTTCAGCGATCACTTTCTGCGACGCGAAGACGATCAAGTCCACCGAGACAATCGCAACCGAGAGCTTCTCGTCCTTCAGAACCAGCACTCGCGCAAAGAGCGGATCGCGCAATCGCAACGGTTGGCCGAGCAGATCGACCG
>CAIJTL010000043.1 GCA_903823545.1 uncultured Planctomycetaceae bacterium | reverse complement strand
GGTTGCCTTTGTCGAAAAACAGAGACACTGCCAAACGACGCTCTCGGGTCGACTCGGTCCCCAAAAACGCCCTTTGTCTCTCCAAAACTCAGAGACACTCGCCCCGGGTTAAGACCCTCATTGGCTTCACTGTAAACTCCTGGAATTCCAATTCGACATCTGGGGTTATGCGACCGTGGGGTTATGCGACCGTGGGGTTATGCACCGAAGATCGAAGGCCGTTGTTCGTGGCAATCGGGCTCTCTCGAACGTACGATCGCACGAAGCAAAATCAACCATATCGTCGTCGAATTCAAACGCGAAGGCATGATCCATCCGTACTCGCGACGACGACTTGGGTGGTAGTCGCTGCAAATCGATTGTTGCTGTTTGCCGGCATCAAAATGGACCGGCACGATCTCGGCCTTGGCAACTCATGACACGCCCTCCTGTGTGGTTTGGGCTGGAGTCATTTCATGCCAGTGTTGCGATCACTTCCTCGTTCCACGGACTTCCATCCGTAGCCAACATGACTACGCCACTTGATGGAGTGCCGCCGACTAGGCGAGTCAAATCGATGCCACTCCGGCGTGTCGGACGCGTGTCGGACCGGAGCAGTTTGCAAAGACCCGTTTTCTAGGGCCTCGATGTGACCGACGCGAGTCCCCTGCCGAAGCGGAGTGCTTGGTTGCTCCGAGACGCAATCAACCAGCGGACAAACTGACAATCCGAAGGTTCCTCATGGTTTCTTTGTTCTCGCACTGTGCGAGGCGTTGCGCGGAAATGCGGACACGGACTAAGGCGCTGCAAAACAATTAACTACCGGATTGGTATTGTGAACATCGGTCCGAAACTGGACACTTTCGGCTATGCCGGAAGCAAATATAGTGCGATGGATTCGCGAGAAGTTTATAGCGATCGTTGGGGATCTTGACGAGCGTGGACGTCGGCGATGGGCGGCAGCTGAAGCAAGGTCGCTCGGTCGCGGCGGAATCGCCGCTGTTGCCGAAGCAACGGGCTTGTCTGATCGGACGATCCGTAATGGAATTCAGGAGCTTGATGATCCGAGCGCCGCTTCCGCAGATCGGCAGCGTCGTCCCGGAGCGGGGCGACCGAGTTGCGAGAGCCTGCAACCCGAATTGATTTATGCGATTGAGTCGCTCGTAGAAGCCGAAACGCGGGGAGACCCAATGGTTCCGTTACGCTGGATCTGTCAGGGGACACGTCAACTGGCCAAGGAGCTTCGACAGCAGGGATTTCAAGTCAGCAGTACCAAAGTCGGGCAGTTGTTGCGTTCGCAGGGATACCGTCTGCAGGTCAACCGCAAGAAGATCGAAGGGAAACAGCATCCCGATCGCGATGCACAGTTCCGGCATATTGCCTCGCGAGTGAAAGCGTTTCAGAAGACCAGTCAGCCCGTGATCTCGGTCGATACAAAGAAGAAGGAACCGCTGGGAAACATGAAGAATTCCGGGAAAAGGTACCGCATGAAAGGGGCTCCTCGAAAGGTCACAACGCATGACATTCCCGACAAAGAACTCGGCAAGGCTGTGCCCTATGGCGTTTACGATATCACACACAACGAAGCAGGAGTTTCGGTCGGCATCAGCCATGACACAGCAGAGTTCGCAGTGGCCGCCATCAGAAGGTGGTGGAGCCGCATGGGCCGAAAACGCTATCGGCAGTTTTGATTTCACGATCTCACTTTTTGATGAGTTCGAGGTTCGCTTCGGCGAAGGCTTTGCCCATCTGAGCAAAGATTTTTGCACTGCCGAAGTAGTGGTAGCCACCGTTGGATGCGCCTTTGAGTGCTTCTCTGTCCCTGGGTGAAAGGACTTCCTCCAAAGCGAGGTCGAGTTTCTCCTGATCCGCCCTAGTGATTCCCTCAATCCATGCATCGAGCGCGGCATAATGTTCCGGGGAGTCGGGGGAGTATTGGTCATTGGTATAAACCGCCAGGACGTTCTTCCCCTTCTTCAAGTATTGAGTCTGTTCTTGATCGAGAACAATTGATCTGTATTGCGGCTCATCCTTCCACCAGATATAGGTGTGAATCATGTGGCCGTTCAAATAAACATGAAATCCTTGTCTCGCCAGAAT
>CAIJTL010000042.1 GCA_903823545.1 uncultured Planctomycetaceae bacterium | reverse complement strand
GAGGGTCTCCTGCCCGCGTCGCTCGCTGTACCGAAGGTTTTCGTTGGCATTGAAACAAACCCGCCGCAACGATCAAAGCCCAAAGGAGACCTGCGGTCCAAAACCCGGCGGGGTCGGGAGACCCACGCCGAGCGCGAGCACATGCGATTCAGTTGCGAGGCAATCGTGGCTCGCGTCGCGACGAATGCCACACGGTCAGAATGCGAATCCGCAGCTTGTCGGGATAGACTCGGTAGAAGATGCGATAGTTGCCCACAACCATGTGCCGCGCGTTTTCATCGCGACTCGGCTCATAAACGGGAAATCCAAAGGGCATCGTTTCCAGTTGATCCACACGAGCCTCAATCTCTTGAATGACTCGCTTCGCGGCGGCGGGATTGTCCGCAACGATGTAGTTCTTAATTTCACGCAGTTCTGCCCGTGCGGGACCGGTCCAAACTACTTTGAAAACCATGACGCGATCTCCCGCTTGACCTCCTCGTGCGGGATTACGTCACCGGCATCAGCGGCTTCATCCGCTCGTTGAATTGCTGCCAGAATTTCCAATTCTTCCAGTGCGTCGTCGAACGAAATCTCTTCGGGCATCTGGTCCACAGCATTCCGAATTAACTCTTTCACAGACATCGCATACCTCTTCGGTCAATATGACGTGATCTCCAACGCTTCGACACGATGCCTTGGTTCGCGGCGAAAATCAAGAGGGCTACTTAGCGGGCTTCGTCGAAGTGCCCGATAGAATGTCGAGCGCCGCTAGTTACACTGCTTTGCAATCGTTGAAAATCGTCTCGTCATGAGGAGCTTTCGGAAAAGGGTTCCTTGGGCCGCTGTTCGGATCAAGCATGACATTGCCAATTTACGCGGAACCACGAGCGGCATATCTGCATGTGCCGTTTTGCGCTCATCGGTGTGGGTATTGCGATTTCACGCTGGTTGCGGGGCGAGATGATTTGACGGATGACTATTTGCGCGCGATGTCGGTGGAACTCGCGTCGCTCGAACATCCGCGCGAGGTCGATACGGTGTTCTTTGGTGGGGGAACGCCGACGCATTTGCCGCCGAAGCAATTGGCTGGACTGTTAGAACTGACTCGGAAGTGGTTCGTGCTCGCACCGGGTTACGAGTGGTCGGTGGAGGCGAATCCGTTTGGGTTGAGCGATGAGAAGATTGAACTGCTCGCCGATGCGGGCGTAAATCGCATCAGCCTGGGGGTGCAATCGTTTGATGCGGATGTATTGAAGCTGCTCGAACGAGATCATCGCGCGGAGGAAGTTGTTTCGGCTGTTGAACGAATTCGCCGACGAATTGAAAACGTGGGGCTCGATCTCATCTTTGGCGTGCCTGGTCAGAGTCTTGATCTTTGGCGCGAGACATTGAGCACGGCAATCAAGCTGAAGCCGACGCATCTTTCGACTTATGGTCTGACTTTTGAGAAGGGAACCGCGTTTTGGACTCGCCGCGAGAAGGGAGCGTTGGCTCAACTGCCTGACGAGCTTGAGCGAGATATGTACGCGGCCACAATGAGTGATCTCGCGGCGGCCGGTTTCGAGCATTACGAAATCAGCAACTTCGCTCGCCCCGGATTTCGGTGCCGACACAATCAAACCTACTGGCAAGCGATTCCTTATTTCGGCTTCGGGCCGGGAGCCGCTCGGTACATCAACGGCGTGCGGTCATCGAACCACCGCAGTACAACGACGTGGATCAAACGAGTTCTTGCCGGTGAGCGCGCTCTCGGAATGACCGAAGAACTGGAACCAGAACATCGCGCTCGCGAGGCGCTCGTGCTCGGACTGCGACAGCTTGAAGGCGTTCGACGTGATCGCTTTCAGCAACTGACTGGTTTCAATTTGGATGAACTCGCTGGCTCGGAGATTGCTCGACAGCTCGCGGCGAAAAACATCGAAGACTTCGGTGACGGCATTCGGTTGAGTCGAACGGGAATCTTTCTGGCCGATAGCGTGATTGTCGATTTCTTGTAAGCGAACTTCTGGCGAAATCGACGAGCAATGTTGCACTGCCCCACTGAGCTTGTCTCAGTGGAACCGGGCTTCTGCACTACGGTTTGAGGCAACTCAATCGTGAAGGCGTAGTGCAAAAGCCTCTTCACCACTGAGGCAAGCTCAGTGGGGTGGCTTGAGGCGAGGCTAGTTGCCATCTCTTGAGCACGCTAACTTTCGACAACAAACGACTGACATCAATCAACTCATTAATTTCGCACTTTTTGGACCGCTCAATGCCTGCTGATTCGCCGAATTTGTTGAACCAACTTTTGGAAGACCGCATTCTTGTGCTCGATGGGGCGATGGGGACGATGATCCATCGCTATCAACCGACCGAAGCGGACTATCGCGGTCAGCGGTTTGCCTCGCATCCGATCGATTTGAAGAACGCGGGGGATGTTCTGGTCTTCACGCAGCCGAAGATGATCGCGGAGATTCATCGCGCGTATCTCGACGCCGGGGCGGACATCATCGAAACCGATTCGTTCAATGCGAATATCATCTCGCTGCGCGAATTTCAGTTGGACGACCTCACGCACGAAATGAATCGCACGGCTGCTGAGTTGGCTCGGAGCGTGGCGGACGAGGTCACGAAGTTGAATCCGTCGAAGCCGCGATTTGTTGCGGGGAGCATCGGGCCGACAAAGGTGATGCTCTCGTTCAATGCAGATAAGGCGGGGTTTCGGCCAGTCACGTTCGATGAGATGGTTGATTCGTATGCTGAACAAGTTCGAGGGTTGCTCGACGGCGGTGTGGACTTGCTGTTGCCGGAGACGTCGTTCGACACGCTCAACATGAAGTCCTGTCTGGTCGCGATCGAACGAGTCTTCGACGAACGCGGCGTGCGTATCCCGGTGATGATTTCTGGGACGATCTTCACCGGCGGACGAACACTGACGGGGCAATCGCTCGAAGCGTTCTGGACATCACTGGCACATTACCCGGCGATGTCGGTCGGGTTGAACTGCGCGTTGGGGCCGGCGCAGATGCGACCGTATGTCGAACTGCTTTCAAACCTCTCGACGCGCTACATCAGTTGTTACCCGAACGCCGGAATGCCCGATGGCATGGGTGGGTTCGATTCGTCGCCCGATGAAGTCGCCGGACACATTCACGACTTTGCCAAGAACGGGTGGGTGAACATCGTCGGTGGCTGCTGCGGCACGAATCCCGATTACATCCGCAAGATCGCCGCTGCGGTCGAAGGGATGAAGCCGCGGAAGATCGGCGGCGCGCCGCTGTGGTCTGCGTTTGCAGGGCGTGAACGGGTTGAGGTTCGGCCTGATGCGAACTTCTTGATGATCGGCGAGCGGACGAACGTCACTGGTTCGCGGAAGTTCGCGCGGCTGATCAAAGAGGGGCAGTTCGACGAAGCGCTCGCTGTTGCGAAGCAGCAAGTCGAAAGCGGTGCGAATCTGATCGACGTCAACATGGATGAAGGACTGCTCGACAGCGAGCAGGCGATGACGCATTTTCTGCATCTGATCCATGACGATCTCGATATCAGCCGCGCGCCGATCATGGTCGATAGCTCGAAATTCAGCGTGCTCGAAGCGGGCTTGAAATGCCTCGAAGGGAAAGGGGTCGTTAACTCGATCAGCATGAAAGAAGGAGAGGAGAAATTCCTCGATCAGGCACGGATCATTCGTCGCTACGGCGCGGCGGTGGTCGTCATGGCTTTCGATGAATCGGGCCAAGCGGTGACCGCTGACCATAAGGTTGCAATCTGCCAGCGCGCTTACAAACTGCTGACGGAGAAAGCTGGCTTCTCGCCCGAAGACATCATCTTCGATCCGAACATTCTGACGATCGGGACGGGCATGGAAGAACACGCGAACTACGCGGTGGAGTTCTTCGATGCCGTGCGACGGATCAAGCAAGTTTGCCCCGGTGCGAAAACTTCAGGCGGCGTGAGCAACGTGTCGTTCTCGTTCCGCGGCAATGACACAGTTCGCGAAGCGGTCAACGCCGTCTTCTTGTATCACGCGATTCAAGCCGGCCTCGATATGGGGATCGTCAACGCTGGGCAGCTTGAGGTGTATGAAGAGATCGACAAAGAGTTGCTCGCACATGTCGAAGACGTCGTCCTCAATCGCCGTCCAGATGCGACCGAGCGACTGATTGCGTTCTCTGAGAAGTTCAAAGGAACCGGCGGCAAAGAGTCTGCAGAGGCTGTGGAAGAATGGCGACTCGGCACGGTTGAAGAGCGGCTCAAGCACGCGCTGTTGAAGGGTGTCACAGATCACATTGATGCCGACACCGAAGAGGCACGTCAGAAGTACGGACGACCGCTCAACGTCATTCAAGGTCCATTGATGGCTGGGATGAGCGTCGTTGGCGAGCTGTTCGGTGCCGGAAAAATGTTTCTGCCGCAGGTGGTGAAGTCCGCACGCGTGATGAAGAAGGCGGTCGCTTACCTTGAGCCGTTTATGGAAGCGGAGAAGGCGGCGGCTGAGCAAAGTTCGGATTTCAAAGTGGCTGCCGAACCGACGTCGTCGTACCGTGGCACGATCGTGCTTGCGACAGTGAAAGGAGACGTCCATGACATTGGAAAAAACATCGTCGGAGTTGTATTGCGTTGCAACAACTTCGAGGTCATTGATCTTGGTGTGATGGTGCCGTGTGAAAAGATTCTGGAAACCGCTCGCGAGAAGAACGCGCAGATCATCGGGCTGAGTGGACTCATTACACCTTCACTCGACGAGATGGTTCACTTCGCGAAGGAGATGAAGCGGAATGGATTTACGATTCCGCTGATGATTGGTGGTGCCACGACTTCGTCCAAGCACACGTCCGTCAAAATCGCGCCGGGTTACGACAACACGGTCGTGCATGTTGTTGATGCGTCGCTGTCGGTTCCAGTCGTCGAGAACCTACTCGATCCAACGCGTAAGCCGGAGTTCGATCGTCAGAACGCAGCGACTCAGGAACGAGATCGAGCGAACTTCGCGGATCGCAACGCGCGATCGCTTGTCCCGTATGCCGATGCGTTGGCGCGACGGTTTCAAACCGATTGGGCGACCGTCGATATTCCGACTCCGGAATTTCTTGGTCTGCGAATGTTCGATGATTTTCCGTTGGTAGAACTCGTCCCGTTCATCGACTGGTCGCCGTTCTTCCAGACATGGGAACTCAAGGGGAAGTATCCCGCGATCCTCAAGGATCCCACCGTCGGTGTTGAAGCACAGAAGTTGTATGACGACGCCCGCAAGTTGCTCGATCAGATCATCGCCAACAAATGGCTGACCGCTCGTGGAGTGTTTGGATTCTGGCCAGCTCACAGCGTCGGGGATGATGTCATCGTTGACGTTGGCCAAGCCAGTTCCACCACGGCAGCAAATCCGCTGATCTCTGATCTCCGCCCTTGGACTGCAGACCGACTCAGGTTCCCGATGCTTCGGCAGCAGTGGGAACGCAAAGGTCAAAGTGACTTCCGCTCGCTGGCGGACTACATCGCGCCAGCATCGTCGGGTCGCACGGATTATCTTGGAGCGTTCGCGGTGACGACTGGCATCGGCTGCAGCGAACTCTGTGCACGCTTCGACAAAGAGCATGACGATTACCACTCCATCATGGCGAAAGCGATCGCCGATCGACTGGCGGAAGCGTTCGCCGAATGTCTGCACAAGCAAGCTCGCGATGCATGGGTCTACGGACGAAGCGAAGGTCTGACGACCGACGATCTCATCGAGGAAAAATATCGCGGCATTCGTCCGGCGTTTGGGTATCCAGCCTGTCCTGACCACACTTCAAAGCGACCGTTGTTTGAATTGCTGCATGCCGAAAAGAATGCGGGCATTCAACTGACAGAAAGCTTCGCGATGCTTCCCGCAGCCGCTGTGAGCGGCCTGTACTTCGCACATCCGCAGGCTCGTTACTTCGCCGTCGATCGCCTGACGAAAGACCAAGTCGAAGACTACGCGAAGAGAAAAGGGATGACCGTTGCAGAAGTCGAACGCTGGTTGTCGCCGAATCTGGGCTATTGATGCGTTGAGGGCGATTCACCAACCCGCAGCGTCAGCGAGGGCGGATGCTTCATTTGATTGCAATATTGCGCAATTTGCCTCGTGCAGCGCTCGCTCTCGGTGACGCAGCGGGTTGGTGACATGATCGCGACTCTTATGCCAGTCGGCTCATGTTCAAAACTTTTCGGCGGGCCTGCCGCAGCAGGTTTTCGACGTGGAACTTTAGCCGCGGGCGTTGCCAGACGAACCAGCGCATCTTTTCAGAGTCAGTGGAAAGGCTCGTCTTGTAGCGACAGGTGCCGCCGAGGAAATCGTAAATCGCGGCTCCGTTTTTCAGATTGTGCTGCACGGCCAAGACATGGCTGACCATGCCTGGCTTTCGCTTCGGATCGCCCTCTTCGTCATAGTCGAATCCCGATTGATAGCAGAGGACTCGGCCTTCATGCAGGAAGTTGTAGAGGTATCCCATCGTGGCCGAGCCGTTGCGAATTCGGAGCAATTGAATTTCACCGAGCGGCCATAATTCGGTGATGAGCATCCGATGAAAGCGATCGCAGAAGTCGGAACCAAACGCGCCGGGATGCCCCTTCGCTTGCCAGTACGCTTGATGCAGTTGCTTCATCTCAACGTAGTACTGCTCGGCTTCCGCGAGCGATTGCGGTTCGTCGAGTTCCAACGGACCAGCTTGCTCGAACAGACGCATCGAACGTCGCACTTGCTGGCGCGTGTTGCTGCTGAGTTTGGAAAGATAATCCGCACCGCTTTCGCGCAGGGTCGCCAAGTTGACGGTTTCAAAGGTCGTCTCTTTAAACAATTGGCATTCGATTCCGAGCGGCGGCTCGTTAATCAAGGCGGTCAGCGAGTCGTACTCGTCGATGCCGCTGAAGTGCAGCTCGTCCCAATCGGAATGTTGCTCCAACAGAAACGCGAGACAAGCTCGGCTGACGTCGATTGCGTTCGCTGAATCGACCAGCAGGCCGTTGTGTTCGATGGTCAGTTCGTCCAACCGCTCGTTCCCCGTTTCATTGAGGAACAGGCCGTCCGCGACAAACACTTTGCGTCGTCTTTGCAGACGTAGGCACAGCAACGCGAGGCCGACGACGTCGTCACCCGACTTAGCCATCAGAACTTCGGGGCTGACATCCTTAGGCAAGCAAGCCAACCAACACTTCATCCAGCCCCACGACGTGAAGAAGGAGTGCTTCGCGCGGCCTTGTAGGTCGGACCACGCGCGTCCCAATTCGTCGATGCTGCTGATCGGAGCGATCGTCACCGTGATCGAAGCCGTATTAAGCATGAACCGGCTTTCCAGTCGTGGCACTCAAGGGTTGAGTGTCTAATGGTGTGGAATCTTCGTAGGACGGGCACTCTTGCCTGTCACTGGATTTTCGACGGGCAAGAGTGCCCGCCCTACAAACTCTTTTTTTGACGCTGCCGATGCTGCGATGAATTCGGCGCAACGGACTCGCGAGCCATTTTGGCAAGCTTGTCACCAACAGCTCCCGCCAGACCGGCCAATACAACGGACGTTGTGACAAGCTCATGCGAAAATGCTGTCGCGCGGCTACGCGATCGCCCCGTTTCAGGAGCACTTCGCCAAGCCAACCGTGTGCTTCTGCCAAGACCGATCGAATCATCCAAGCTGGCAGGTGAATGCGGTCGCGATGATTGGCCAATTCCGTTTGCACGGTTTCGAGAAAGCTCGTGGCGAAGTTGATCTGCGATTCTGGGCGAGTGATCTGATCGGCGAAGCCGAGTTGATATTGAATCGATGAGGCATCCAAAAACGCGACCGAGCCTTCGCGGCATGTTCGCAAATGAAAGTGATAGTCCTCGCCGCCGTGCGTGTATTTGGAGTTGAAGTCGCCGACTCGCTGCATCCGCTCGCGCCGCATCAGCACCGTCGAAGTATGGACGAGATTGCCCATGATCATCTGCGAGTAAATGTCACCGCAGTAGGCCGACACATCGCTGATGGCTTTTGGCAGATTCGCCGCGTGATCGGAGACACGAACCGACTTCGGAAATAAATCGGCTGACGAAAACCAGCGATACGCGCTGTACATCGTCCGGAGATATCGCGGGTTGACGACATGATTGTCAGGGTCGATCGCCTCCATGTCGGTCCAGACCATGCCCACTTCAGGGAATGCTTGGAAGACCGCCAACTGTGCTTCGATCTTCCACGGAAACCAGATGTCATCGGAATCGAGCAGTGCCACAAAGTCGCCTTGAGCGAGGGCCATGCCGTGATTGCGAGCTCCCGAAACTCCGGTGTTGTCTTGGTAGAAGTATTTGACGCGCGGCTCGTGTCCGTATTGCTGTTGAATGACTTCTTGAGTGTTGTCGCGCGAGCCGTCATCAACGACGACGATTTCGAGATTGTGGTGAGTCTGGGCCAGTGCGCTGTCGATCGCTCGCGAGATGCAATAAGCGCGGTTGTACGTCGGAATGACAACGCTCACTAACGGTGAGCCACCGTTTTGCGGACGGTCTTGCGGCGAGCTAGTCACGGAGGGTCTCTCTAAAGCCAGTCATGAAAGAGAATGACAAGACGTTTGAGCTTAGCTCATGTGAGACAGCCTGCCGCGGCGATGGTCCGAAACTGGGCCAGGAAGTCGCGAGAATCGATGAACCGCTCCAAGATGCTGCAACTTGGCCACGCAAATGTGGCGAAATCGCCACACGCCAAGTCAAAGAAAAAGGCCGTCGCATGAATTTGATCAAAGCGACGGCCTGATGATGTTCCGACTTGCCTGACGCGAATGTCCGACAATTACCCGATCACACCAACCATTCACACTAATTCGGAGATCGGCTTGCCCCCTTCAACCATATAGACCGGGCGGCCTGCTTGATTCGTGAACTGTGTCGCGAGGTCGATGCCCAACACATCGAACACAGTCGCCATCAAGTCTTGCGGCGTGATCGGTCGGCTGAGCGGACGAGTGACCTTCGAGTCCGATTCACCGATGACTTGCCCCATCTTCAAGCCGCCGCCCGAAAGTGCGAGCGTGCTCAGCGGTGCCCAGTGGTCGCGGCCCGCGTTCTTGTTGATGCGCGGAGTCCGTCCAAATTCACCGGTAATGACCAGCAGAATCTTCTCGCTCAAACCACGTTCGCGAACGTCATTCACGAAGGTTGAGACTGCGTGATCAAGCATCGGGACACGTCCCTTCAAAGCCTGATGAATGTTGCCGTGCATATCCCATCCGCCGTAATTGAGCGTCACGAAGCCGCAGCCGGATTCGCACAATCGGCGAGCGATGAGAAGTTGCTCGCCCAAACCCTTGCCGTACTTCGACACAACTTCTTTGTTCTCTTTTTTCAGATCAAAAGCGTCCGTCGCGTTGCCAAGCACAAGGTTGAAAGCTTGTTGCTCGAACGCATCCAGACCTGACATCAATCCGGTTCGATCGGCGTCACGTTGAAAGCGATCGAAGCCATCCAGCAGCGCGCGCCGATCTTCGACTCGTTCGAGCGATGTCCGCAGCGTCATGTTGGTTTTTGCTTGGTTGTTCGTTCCAAAGGGTGCGTAACCGGTTCCCAGAAACGCCGGACCATCCGCGCCGATGTTGTCCAGGCGGACGTAAGTCGGCATTCCAGTCTCTGGATGATTTGCGCCACGTAGACGAGACGTGATTGAACCGAGTGAAGGTCGAGTCGGCTGGCCGCCGTTATCAGCCGCGCGATTGTCGTAGCCTGTCATCAAGAAGTGTGTGCCGCCGCCGTGACCGCTGTTGGTGTGAGCGAACGATCGGACGAACGCGAAATGCTCGGCCTGCGAGGCCATCTTTTGGAACTGACCGCCGATCGTCACGCCGGGAACGGAAGTCGTCACCTCTCCGGTCACGCTGCGATATTCGATCGGTGCGGACATCTTCGGATCGAATGTCTCAACATGCGTCGGACCGCCACCGAGCCAGAGCCACACCACCGACGTGTCCTTCACTGACTTGCCACTCTTCGCGGCCAACTCGCGAGCCGCCAATAACTGTGGCAGGCCGAACGCCCCTAATCCCAAACCACCGATCTTCAAGAAATCTCGACGGCCAATACCGTCACAATTTGGATGAGCGTTTTGCGAAACGAGCGTCAGCATTGAATGGCTCTCCCCGTGTGAGTGAAGAACGAAAAGCGCAAGAGAAATACGAAAAGTTGGCCGACTTGCTTTTATCGGCTCAACCCAAAATTCAGCATCAAAGTATGCTGATTTGTTTCATTGGTCAACGTGCAACAACAAGTACCCGCTTGCTGGTCATTTTGCTGACCGCCAGAATGTGTCCGCTCTCATTGTCCCACCTAACACAACACTGCCTGACAACAAGGAACACAGACATGGCCGATGGCAACAACAATTTGGCTCACAATGTTTACTTCAATCTCAGTGATTCATCGCCTGCTGCTCAGCAGAAGCTGATCGATGCGTGCCAAAAATACTTGAAGGGACATCCCGGCGAAGTTTATTTCTCGGCCGGAACGCTCGTGCCCGATCTTGCTCGACCGGTCAACGATCGAGGTTTTCATGTTGGCCTGCATGTCGTGTTCGAGAACCGCGCGGCACACGATGCGTACCAAGCTCACCCGCGACACATCCAATTCATCGAAGAAAACAAACCGAATTGGGCCGGCGTTCGCGTGTTCGATTCGTACGTAAGCTAATTAGGAATTCAGAGTACTTAGAGGTGAGCCGTGTAGCGTAAGCCCCCGGCCACTTTTTCACGCAATCCTTGGGCTGAAATAAACCAGTCTCAAAACTGAGTGTCAGTTGGCGCGAGAAACATGCCTATGTCCGGGCCAGAGTTCTTCTTTGACGGTATGGAGATAGGCCTCTTTCTTGTGGCTGACGGCCCACATACTCCGGGACGTTATCCTTACGAGCCCTATCGTAGTGCTGGTCACCACAAGTTGCAGACGCTTCTCCGAAACGGTAGCTCTCCGCATTGTTACTACGAGTCGGCAGAGGAGCGTGTCATCTTTATCGTCGTCAGCTGCCCCGAGTACGGTGTCCTTGAGCTAAAAGACTTTGAGAGTACGTTTATCGGTGCCGCCTCCTAATAACAAAATGCGGCCATATCCCTTGTTCGGCTGGATTGATAATTGATCGTCAGAAGTAGCCGATTTTAAGTGATGACACCCGCCATGAAACGAATCCTTTTTTTCCTAGTATCTTTGGTTCTGTGCGGTCTCTCGTCGCAAACGATTTTCGCGGCTGACGAACACGCCGAGATCGAATTCTTCGAGAAAAAGATTCGTCCGGTCCTCGTGCAACATTGCTACGAGTGTCACGCCGCCGACTCAAAGGCGATCAAGGGGAGCTTGTTGCTCGACAGTCGTGAAGGCTGGCGAAAAGGTGGCGATTCGGGGCCGTCGATCGTTTTGGGAAAGCCGAATGACAGTTTGCTGATCAAAGCTCTGCGGCACGAAGACGGGCTGGAGATGCCGCCGAAAGGAAAGTTGTCTGACGATGTCATCAACGACTTTGTGAAGTGGGTGGAGATGGGTGCTCCTGATCCTCGCAAAGGTGGCCCGGTCAAAATCATCAAGCGCGAGATCGACATCAAAGCGGGTCAGCAGTTCTGGTCATTCAAACCGATCGTCGAGCCACAGATTCCTACGGTCAAAGCGGGCCATTGGCCGGATTCGACGATCGATCGTTTCATTCTCGCAAAGTTGGAAGCCGCCGGACTTCAGCCAAATGCTGATGCTGACAGGACCACGTTACTGCGGCGACTGAGCTTCGATTTGATTGGCGTACCGCCGTCGCCGACGGAGATGGATGCGTTTGCCTCCGATCAATCTCCGGACGCCTATGAACGAGTTGTTGATCGGCTATTGGCATCTCCGCAGTTCGGTGAACGCTGGGGGCGGCACTGGTTGGACCTCGCGCGGTTTGCGGAGTCATCCGGCGGCGGTCGTTCGATGATTTTTCCTGAAGCGTGGCGTTATCGCGATTACGTCATCCGATCCTTCAATGACAACAAGCCTTTCGACCGATTTGTCCTCGAACAACTTGCGGGAGATCTCCTGCCGGCTGAATCGCCTCAACAGCGAGAAGAACAATTGGTCGCAACTGCGCTGCTGGCGCTCGGTCCGACGAACTACGAAGAGCAAGACAAGCTGGCGCTGGAATTCGATGTTGTGGACGAGCAATTAGAAACGCTCAGCCGCACGTTCCTCGGGATGACGGTTGGCTGTGCTCGTTGTCATGACCACAAGTTCGATCCGATTCCTGCGGCGGACTACTACTCGCTGCATGGTGTCTTTGCGAGTTCGCATGAACCGAAGGATCTGCCCAATGCGATGGTGCTGCTGGATAACGAGAAGCCTCATAACTCACGCATCTTGTTGCGCGGCCAACCGGGCAACTTAGGCCCCGAAGCTCCACGACAGTTCTTGCAGGTTGTGGCCGGGGCGGATCGCAAGCCGTTCACGGAAGGTAGCGGACGGTTGGAACTCGCGCAGGCCATCACCAGCGCGGACAACCCGCTGACAGCGCGCGTCATGGTGAATCGCATATGGCGCGAACATTTCCATCAACCACTCGTGCGGACGACCAG
>CAIJTL010000041.1 GCA_903823545.1 uncultured Planctomycetaceae bacterium | reverse complement strand
ATCTTCGTCCATCGCGGCGAAGTGGCCGACATTTTTGAAGAAGGTCACTACGAACTCAAAACCGACAACCTGCCAATTCTCGGTACGTTGCTTGGTTGGAAGTACGGCTTCAACAGCCCGTTCCGTTCGGAGGTGTACTTCGTCAGCACACGGCAAATCACGGATTTGAAATGGGGCACGCCGAATCCAGTCATGCTCCGCGATTCGGAATTCGGCCCGATTCGCTTGCGAGCGTTCGGTACCTACACGCTGCGAGCCGTTGATCCGAAGGCGTTGTTGAAGGAACTCGTCGGTGCAAATAGTGAGTTCAACTCGGACGAACTCTCAGAGTTGCTTCGATCAATCATCACGACTGCTTTCACAGATTTGCTCGCGTCGTCCAAGGTCGCGGCGCTCGACTTGGCGAGCCGCTATCAAGAGATGTCGGATGACTTGCGCAAGCTGGTCGCCGAACGGATCGACGATGAGTACGGCCTCGACATTCCCGCGTTGTTCATTGTCAACGTGTCGTTCCCCGAAGCGGTCGAAAAAGCGCTGGACGTCCGCACGAGCATGGGTGTCGTCGGCGATATGAATAAATTCCAGCAGTACCAAATGGGCCAAGCGATGATGGCCGCTGCGGAAAATCCCACTGGTGGCGGTGCCGACGGCATGGGAATGGGGATGGGCTTCGCGATGGCGCAACGCATGGCGCAGATGGCCGCCGCTCCCGTCGCTCAGCCAGTCGGCAGCGCGCCGACAACTGCCCCTCCACCACTGCCGAACGCAGCGACATGGCATGCAGCAATCAATGGACAATCACAAGGGCCATACACGCTCGCTCAAATTCAGACGGCTATTCAAACCGGACAAGTCGATCGTGCGACGTTGATTTGGTGCGCCGGAATGAGCAACTGGCAAGCAGCTAGTGAAGTGGCTCAAACAGCGGCTCTCTTCGGCGCGGTTCCACCACCGTTGCCGCGATGATTCCGTGAAATAGAGTTGGTGTGACATGAACTAACCCGAAGCGTCAGCGAGAGCGAACGCTCAGAAAGACTCCGATCCAATAGACCAGAAGCGTTCGGCCTCGCTCGCGATTCGGGTTAGTTTGCCAGCGCTGTGAGTTATCTGACCTATCCGTCTAATGGGACTTATACGTCGTATGTCTGAAAAGCCCGGCGAGTCTGTTGATGGTGGCAAAGGTCGCATTTTTCCGTGCGAGCAGTGCGGAGCCGATTTGGAATTTCATATCGGCCAGCAGGAAATGAAGTGTCCGTACTGCGGCTTTCAGAAGCAGATCGAACTCTCTGAAGAAGTCGATATCACGGAGCAAGACTTCCATGGGATGCTCGCCAAGTCGCGTGAATGGCAAGAGCAAGCGGCCGAAGATGACGTCGAACAATCCGGGCAAAGCGAGGTTCGTTGCGTTGGTTGCGGCTCGAACGTGGTCTTCATCGGGCCGTTGACGAGTAGCGAGTGCCCTTACTGTGGCTCGCCCATTCAACGAGACAAAATCCATGACTCGCCGAAACGGATTCCCGTACATGGGGTCTTGCCGTTTCAAATTGAAAAGGAGAAGGCGCGTCTGAATCTGTCAGACTGGATTCGCTCACGCTGGTTCGCACCGAATGAGTTCTTGCAGCGTGGCGTTGACGGTCGTTTCAACGGGGTCTACTTGCCGTTTTGGACTTACGACTCGCTCACGTTTAGCCGCTATTGGGGCGAACGTGGCGATCATTATTGGGTGACCGTGACGGACAATAATCAGACTCGGCAAGAGCGACGCACCGCTTGGTCTTCTGTCAGCGGCAGTCATCAGCGTTTCTTCGATGACGTGCTCGTCTTGGGCGCGAAGAACCTGCGAAACGATTTGATGCAGGAACTCGAACCGTGGCCGCTGGAACAACTTCAGCCTTTCACTCAGCAGTTGCTCGCCGGATTCTTGGCACGTACGTACGAGATCGAGCTTGATGAAGGCTTCAAAGTGGCGAAGCAGCGGATCAACAACTCAATCGCTGCCGACGTGCGCGGACTGATCGGCGGCGACGAGCAGCGGATCAGCGAGATCAAGACTCGCTACGACGCGATCACTTTCAAGCACTTGCTGTTGCCGGTGTGGCTGTTGGCGTATCGCTACCATGATCGGACCTATCAAGTCTTCATCAACGCCGTGACAGGCGAGGTTCAAGGCGAGAGACCTTATAGCGTTTGGAAGATTACGCTCACGGTGTTGGTGGCACTGGCGGTGATCGGCGGAATCATTTACATGCAGAAATAATGCAGAATGCCGCCCCCTCCACTGACGACTTTTCTTCGGCGATGTTCAGTCGCTTGCGCTGTTGGTGGGCGATTTGCGGGCTTGTTCTATTTGCGGCAACATGGCGCTTGTGGATTCCTCAATCGGTCTTTCCACAAGTCCCCTTATTTCGCTGGGTCGCCTTATTTCGCTGGGTCGCCTTATTGCCCAACGCAGTCGAGTGGTTCTGTTTTGGAAGCCTGATCATTGCGTTGATGACCGCCGCCATGGGATTGCCTCGATGGACGCGAACGCAAATTGCGTGGCCGCTTTTTTCGGTTTCTTACGTTGGATCGCTGTTGTTCGACCAACACCGGCTTCAACCGTGGGCTTGGTTGTTCTTGCTGATGTCGCTGTTGTTTCAAGGCATCAATGCGCGAAGAGCATGGCAAGTTCGATGGTTCGGAACTCTATCCGTCGAAACGCTCCTGCGATGGCTGACAATCAGCGTTTATTTTTGGTCGGCAGTGTCGAAGTTCGACCGAGGATTCTTCGCCACACATGGTCCGACGTTGGTCGACGCGCTGCTTCAATTGATCGGACTAGGCGGTTTACCAGGCTCCGTGAAATGGTGGCTGGCAGTCACGCTGCCTGTTGGCGAACTGCTGATCGCCGTCGGATTGAGTTATCCGCGCTTTCGCCAATCTGCCGTATGGGGAGCGATTGGATTGCACGTCGCGCTGATTCTCGCACTTGGTCCATTCGGGCTCGGACATCGTCCGGGAGTGTTGCTCTGGAACGTCGCCTTCATCGGCCACGATTGGCTCTTGTTCCGTCGCAGCACCTCAACCAACCCGAAGCGTGAGCGAGGGCGATCGCAGGAAGAAGCTGCGATCATCCACGAGGAGTTGAGTTCAACGTCATCTGAGGCCGCTCCACTCACTGACACATCCGGTTACTTTCACATCTCGTTCGCGCGGCCATTCCTGGTGATGGTTGCCATCATGTGGCCGATTACCGAATCGTTCGGGCTTTGCGATCACTGGCTTGCGTGGAGCGTTTACTCGACGCGGGCTGAACGGGTCACTGTGACGCTCACTGCTGAAGGAATAAAGCGACTGCCGGAAGTGGCTCAGCGACTCGTCAAAAACGGCGAACTGCCGCTCGATCGTTGGTCGTTCGACGCATTGAACGTTCCGATTTACCCGCAGTTGCGATTTCAGTTTGGCATCGTCAAATGGCTGCAGCATCAATGCGGCGAGGAGAACGTGCTCGAAGTGATCGTCATGACCCCGGGAAGTCGGCTCAAAGGTGACGCCACAACGGAATTCGTGTCGGGCGATCGAATCAGTCAGCGACTAAACCGCTATTGGTTAAATGCGCATCCGAAGGTCGAATGACTGCTGTCCCCAAGTAGCCTCGTCCGGTTGTGCTTCCCAAAACAAGAAGCCCAGCTAACGTTGAAATCCCAACAACACTTTTCCCACAAAGGCGCTGGAAAATTGAACCTCCTGGCGCAGACAACTTGAACAGACTCGAACGGCCCTGGAGAGTCGTTCTACGAAACATTTAACCTCGGACAGCTTCTCAGGAGCCATCATGCAACTGGGTGATTTTGAATTACACACGATCTCCGGCGGGACTTATTGGATCGATGGCGGTTCGATGTTTGGAGTCGTGCCGCGCACGGTGTGGACTCGGTACATCTCAGTTGATGACAAAGATCGCATTCATCAGCGAACCAGTTGTGTGCTGGTGCGAACCGGCCAGAAGAACGTGCTCATCGACACCGGCTACGGCAGCAAGATGAACGAGAAGGAGCAAAAGAATTTTAGCTCTGAACCGGGTGAGCCGTTGGTTCCGAGCCTCGCCGCATTCGGACTAACACCTGCTGACATTGATGTCGTCGTGTTGTCTCATTTGCATTTCGATCATGCGGGCGGAGCGACCAAAGTCGATAACGCCGGGCGAGTCATTCCGGCCTTTCCCAACGCCACGTATGTCGTACAGCGACAAGAATGGGCGACTGCATCCGCCGAATTCCCCGAGCTTCGAGCGGCCTATTCATTGCCAAACTTCATGTCGCTCAAAGAGGCGGGGCAACTGCGATTGATCGACGGCAACGTGGAAATTCTCCCCGGCATCAAGGCGTGGCTGACCGGCGGACACACTGAGGCACATCAAGCGATCGTCATCGAAAGCGGTAATCAGGGAGCGATCTACATGGGCGATGTCTGTCCGACGTTCCGTCACCTGCCAACGTTGTGGTGCATTGCGTATGACTTGGAGCTTTTGAAACTGCGTCGCATCAAGCCGGAAGTCTTGGGAACTATCGCCGATCGAGGTTGGTGGGCGTTGTGCGATCATGATCCCGATCACGTCGCAGCGAAATTGCGTCGAGATGACAAACGAGACTTCGCGGTGACCGAAACCTTACCGATCTTGTAGTACGACCAGCCTTCCCGACTTCTCGGAATTCTTCGATCAACAGGCGAAGAGTTCTTGGTCATAACAGCAACCTTCGATATGTTGGTCTCCCCTTGGTTCAACACGATCAGTCCAACGGTTCGCGAAAGTGAGAACAAGCATGGAACAACAGTTTGAAGGGACGCCCCAAGCGGAAATTCGTTTGGAAGGGCGGAAGCTAGTACGAGGCGATGTGGCGAACGATTGGGGTTCGCAGTTGCTGTGGGAGATTCGCCGCAACGGCGAAGTGGTCGCGACCGTGCCCGCTCGCGCAAACAACAGCTACGAACACGCCGACACGACCCCCGGCAAGTACGAAGTCGTGCTGCAAATGTTTAAGTACGATGGCTACCTCAAAGACGCCGCCGGAAATTTCACGAAGAGCAAACTCGTCGAGGTGTCGAACAAGGTGAGTTACACAGTCGGGTAGAGTGGTCGCGAAATTTGTCGGGGAGAAGGTTCATGATTGGACGTGGTGCGATTGCGGAAAGCTCGAATCTCTTAGAGCGACCACCTCGTTCCCAACGAGGCGAGCCGGTTTGGGAAGTCGCCTATTGTTATCCACGACAGGGCGACTGGAGTGAAGCAGACTTCTTGGAATTTGAGACCTCGAATTTCCCTGCTGAGTTGGTCGATGGCTGTTTGGAGTTCTTGCCGATGCCCACACCCTCGCACCAGCGGTTATCGCGGTATTTGGCTCGGCGATTGGAAGACGCA
The DNA here is from genome assembly GCA_903823545.1 of uncultured Planctomycetaceae bacterium. Classification (GTDB taxonomy): domain Bacteria; phylum Planctomycetota; class Planctomycetia; order Planctomycetales; family Planctomycetaceae; genus SXKJ01. Next base: position 380 of record CAIJTL010000041.1, on the reverse strand, counting down.
GTTGCAGCAGAATCTCTCGGCGAAGTGCTCTGTGCTCCCTGCCCAGTTCGTCTCTGGGAGGGCCGCCTGCGTGAGCCGGATGTGTTCTATGTCCATCACGATCGACAAGTGGACGGTGACAAGCCGCCCAATGGAGCCGATCTCGTTATTGAAATCCTGAGTCCTGGCGCGACGAATCGCGAACGTGACTTGGTCGCCAAACGGAACGACTACGCTCAGGCCGGTGTTGCGGAGTATTGGATCGTCGATCCCGACGAGCAGACCGTCATCGTGCTGTCACTGGATGGCCAGTCCTATCGCGCTCATGGCGAATACAAGCCGGGAACCGTCGCCACCTCGCCATTACTCCCCAAGTTTCAGATCAACGCAAAGGAACTGTT
>CAIJTL010000040.1 GCA_903823545.1 uncultured Planctomycetaceae bacterium | reverse complement strand
TCCTTCGCCAATTTGCGGCGATCTGGACTCTCATAACACTTGGATCAGCTTTCGGGGAGCAGACCATTACGACAATCAGCAGGTCATTACTTCAAATTCGCGGCGCACTTCTGTAAAAAGCCCGCATTATGAAACGTCCTGCGAAACTCGCTTTGTCTGATGGAACAGTCTTTAGTGGTTTGGGTTTTGGTGCTGAAGGAGAAATCTTCGGCGAGGTCGTGTTTAACACGAGCATGACCGGCTATCAGGAAATCCTCACCGACCCCTCTTATTGCGGCCAAATCGTCACGATGACGTACCCGCTCATCGGGAACTACGGCAGCAATCTAGAGGATGTTGAAAGTAGCGGACTGGCCCTTAGAGGCTTCATTGTTCGTGAACTCTGCCGATTTCCCAGTAACTATCGCTCGAATTTGTCGCTCGATGAGTACCTCGCCAAGAACGGCGTCATCGGACTGGAAGGAATCGACACGCGAGCTCTCGTCCGTCGACTCCGGGTTCAAGGGGTGATGACCGGTGTGATTTCAACGAGCGATCTCGATGACAAATCGCTCGTCGAAAAAGCGCGACGCAGCCCGGACATCGTTGGGCTTGATCTCGTCAAAGAGGTCATGCCGAAGCAAGACAGTAAAGACTGGAGCACGGGGCTCAATGCACTGGTCTGTGAGCCGATCACTCCGGGGTATGACTCGCTGCATCAACCTTTGAGTGAAAACTCTGCTGGCCCGCATGTTGTGGCCATCGACTACGGCATGAAGTGGAATATTCCACGCCACCTACGTCAACTTGGCTGCCGAGTTACCGTCGTTCCCGGTTCAGCAACTGCGGAAGAAGTTCTCAACCTCAAACCAGATGGCGTGTTTTTGTCGAATGGCCCTGGTGATCCGCGACCGCTCGATTACGCCATCAACACGATCCGTGGACTGCTCGGTAAGAAGCCGATCTTCGGGATTTGCCTCGGCCATCAATTGCTGGGACTCGCGTTGCATGGCGAAATTTACAAACTGAAGTTCGGACATCGCGGCGCCAATCAGCCGGTTCTTAATAAGCAAACCGGTTCCGTCGAGATCACTTCGCAAAACCACGGCTTCGCCCTGAGGGCTGAATCGCTTCCGAATAATGTCGAAGTCACGCACATCAATTTGAATGACCAAACAGTGGAAGGGATTCGTTGCAAAGACGTCCCTGCGTTCGGTGTCCAATATCACCCTGAAGCCTCCGCTGGACCACACGACAGCCATTACTTGTTTGGTGAGTTCCGCAAGTTGATGTGCTAACGGTTTGAGATTTCAGATTTGAAATCTGAGAGTTAAATCTCATACCACAATCGCCAAGTCCACGTTCCATTACTGTTACTGATGAAGGAAACTTGACCGATGCCCGCAGAACGTACGCTGATTCTTTTTAAGCCCGATGCCGTCGAACGCCGCCTCTGTGGCGAGTTGCTCAGCCGCATTGAAAAGAAGGGGCTCAAGATTGTCGGCCTGAAGATGTTGAAAGTGACGCCAGAACTCTCCAAGCAACATTACGCCGAACACGTCTCAAAGCCGTTTTATCCGCTGCTTGAATCCTTCATTACTTCCGGCCCGGTTGTCGCGGTTGCGGTTGAAGGCCCAGAAGCGATCGCTGTGATGCGTACCATGATGGGTAAGACCAACGGACGCGAGTCGGCACCGGGAACCATTCGCGGAGACTTTGGTGTCAGCCGCCAAATGAATTTGATCCACGGCAGCGACGGCCCGGATGCGGCGTCGCGAGAACTCGCAATCTATTTCAAGCCTGAAGAACTCATCAGTTACCAACCAATCCTCGCCCCGATGTTTGCGGCGTCAGACGAGTTGGCATAGCTCTAATCTCCAGACGTTTCAGAAGACAAAAGAAGCCCAGCCTTGTGTTACAAGGCTGGGCTTCTTCGTTTGTCACACCATTGTGTCGCCCGACTGAGTGGGGATTACTTTCATTGAAGAGTAGGTTGGCCCCTAGCGAGCAGATTCGATCTGCGTCCGAGTCAGATTCAATTTTTCTCGGATAATTAGCGGCAGTCTTTTGGCTTGGCCGAGTTTGGCCGCAGCTTCTTGCAGCATGAGGCACGTTCCGTGGTCGAGCGGAATGCCGTGAGCTAGGCGTTCGATTCGAGTAGCCATGCTACGGTCACCGGGGAGTGTGATCCGATCAATGTTGGGTTGACGTGGTGTAGATCGAACATAGTCAATCAGCTTGTCGGCCTCCGCTAAGAAGTGCTGTGTCCCCGAAAAAAGTTGAGGATTCCAGAGCACCATGACGACGTTGTTCGTTCCGATTTCTGGAGGTTCAGCAGGCGGGCAAAAGCCACCGGAAAGTCCTCCGACAAGAACATCGAGTAGCAATCCGAGCCCGAATCCTTTGTAGCCTTGCTGCTCACCACCCATCGGTAGCAGTGTTCCGGGATGATCGCTGAAGCGAGTTGCCGGATCGGTCGTTGGGCTGCCGTCCGCATCTAATAACCATCCTGGTGGGCATTCTTTCCCGGCCAACAATCGAGCTTTGACTTTTCCATTTGCGACAGC
>CAIJTL010000039.1 GCA_903823545.1 uncultured Planctomycetaceae bacterium | reverse complement strand
GAGCCTCAGGTCATCGTCGGCCAGTGTCTTGTGCAAAACCTTTCGGCACAGTCACCGGCAAGCGATGTTTTCAAACTTTCGTGACGGAGCACGATCAATATGTGCGGAATTGTTGGTTACGTTGGCTTCAAGCAAGCGTCGGATATTCTGCTCGAAGGTCTGCGAAGACTTGAGTATCGCGGCTATGACAGCGCGGGGATCGCGGTGTCCGATGCTGGCGAAATTGCGATCCGCAAAAAGGCAGGGCGCGTTCAAGAGCTGGGAAAACTGGTCGAACGCAACCCCGTTCATGGAACGATCGGTATCGGGCACACTCGCTGGGCCACTCATGGATCGCCGAGCGATATCAACTCGCATCCGCATGTCGGCGGCAACGGCGAAGTGGTGCTCGTCCACAACGGCGTGATTGAAAACTACGCCGTGTTGAAGAACCATCTGCAAGCACTCGGCTACGTCTTTCGCAGCAGCACTGACACCGAAGTTGCTGCTCACTTGGTTGCTCACGAACTGAGCGAACTGATCAAAATGGGTGAAGACCCGGAAGACCCGAAGACGGCGATCAAAGCAGTCGAAGTGGCGATCAAGCAGTTCAAAGGAACTTACGGCCTCGGCGTTCTGTTCCGCGATTTCGCAGACATGATGGTCGCCGCACGCTTGGGAAGCCCGCTCGTTGTCGGGATGGGCAAGGGGGAGTTCTTCCTTGCCAGCGATGCGAGTCCGTTGAGCGGACACACTCAGGAAGTGGTTTATCTCTCCGATCACGAAATGGCCGTTCTGACTCCGCAAGGAATGGAACTTCATCATCGAGACACCGGCCTGCATGCTCCGAACGTGCAAGTGCTGCAACAGACTTCACAAGAGTCGGACTTGAACGGTTTCGAGCATTACATGCTCAAGGAAATTTTCGAGCAGCCGGAAACCATCGAGAACGCGATGCGTGGCCGCTTGGATGAGGACGAAGCGACGGCCAAGTTCGGCGGTTTGAATCTCACTCCACAGCAACTTCGTCGCATCGACCGCATTGTGCTGACCGGTTGTGGTACGAGCTGGCATGCGGGACTCGTTGGCGAATACCTCATCGAAGAATTTGCGCGTATCCCGACCGAAGTCGAATACGCGAGCGAACTCCGTTATCGCAATCCGCCGCTCTCGACAACGACGATGGTCTTCGCGATCACTCAAAGTGGCGAGACTGCCGACACACTCGCGGCGATGCGCGAATGCAAACGTAAAGGGCATCCGACACTCGCGATCTGTAACGTGGTCGGATCGTCGATTGCTCGTGAGGCTGACGGCGGCATCTTCTTGCACGCGGGGCCGGAGATCGGTGTCGCGTCGACGAAGGCCTTTACGTCGCAAGTGACGGTGCTGACGCTGTTGGCGTTGTATCTCGGTCGCCTGCGGAACATGTCGTATCCGGCTGGCTCTCGAATCATCTCGCACTTGCAAGCGATGCCAGATGCGATTCGCAAAACGCTGGAATGCCATGAGCAAGTCAAAGAAGTCGCTCGACGCTACTGCGAAAACGAAAACTTCCTTTACCTCGGCCGCTTGTACAACTTCCCGGTCGCATTGGAAGGTGCTTTGAAGCTGAAGGAGATCAGCTATATCCACGCCGAAGGCTACCCCGCTGCGGAAATGAAACATGGTCCGATCGCTCTCGTCGATGAGCGAACTCCGAGTGTCTTCATCGCTCCGCGCGGACACATCTATCCGAAAGTGATGAGCAACCTCGAAGAGATCAAAGCTCGCAAAGGTCCGGTGATCGCGATCGCCTGCGAAGGTGACGCGAAGATCGATCAGATGGCGGACGAAGTGATTTACATTCCGTATGTTGAGGAATACTTGCAGCCGCTCGTCTGTTCGATTCCGTTGCAGTTGTTGGCGTATGAGATCGCTGTTCTACGTGGTTGCAACGTCGACCGTCCGAGGAATCTGGCGAAGAGCGTCACTGTGGAATAATTGGCTCACTCAAACGAGAGGGTCATTTTCAACGCAAAGGTGCAATGAACGCAAAGGAACGCAAAGAGTTGTTTTCGTCTGAGACGAGCTTCGACAGCAACGAAAAGGCGAGCGGAGCGGCTTCTGATTTCTTTGCGCTTCATCGCGTACTTTGCACCTTTGCGTTGAAAAACTTATCTCGAAAAATCGCTCAGGTTGAAAACCGAAATCACGTAATCTCAACGATGCTGCGAAGCCGCCTGATAATTTTGTCGCCTTGGCTCGCAACCATGTGTCTCGTTGGTTGCGTCATGGAACGTCGGCATGTTCCGTTGAATCTGCCGACGGGCGGACGTCTCGTTGAGTTGGTTGAACCCGCAACCGTTGCCCCACGTCTACAGCCAGAAAACGTCCAACAAGTTTCAGCGACGACATCCACTCCGCGCAACGTCTTGGTTTTGTCAGGCGGAGGGGCCAACGGTGCCTACACGGTTGGGGTGCTCAATGGCTGGACCGCCAGCGGTGAGCGGCCGCAGTTCGATGTTGTCACCGGAATCAGTACCGGAGCATTGATCGCTCCGTTTGCATTTCTTGGTTCGAAGTACGACGAAACACTTCGTCGCAGTTACACAGAATGCAAGGAAGGGGACATCTTCAGTCGCCGCTGGCTCCCCGCGTTGTTGTGGGCTGACTCACTCGCGGATTCAACTCCGCTCAAGACTCGGATCGCAACGGAGATCACTCCAGACATCCTGATCCAAATTGCTGATGCTCATCGCGATGGACGTCGCCTTTATGTCGGCACAACGGAACTCGATACCAAGAAGCTCGTCGTTTGGGACATGGGAGCAATCGCCGCTGGCAACGATGCGAACAAACTGGAACTGTTCCGCGATGTCTTGCTGGCTTCGGCATCTGTTCCCGGTTTATTACCGCCGGTTGATATTAACATCGAAGTCGATGGCAAGCAGCACACGGAATTGCACGTCGATGGTGGCGTCTCTGCATCGCTCTTCTTGCAGCCTTCGATGCTCGGTGTAAAGCCCGATCAAGAGAGTCCAGATGTTCGTGACGACTTGCATGTTTACGTCGTTGTGGCGGGGCAATTGCAACTTCCGCGTCGGCCAGTGCAACGTCGGCTGAGCAAGGTTGTCGAAGAGTCTGTTGGCGGCGTTTTGCAGTCGCAGATGGAAGGGGATCTGCTGAAGACCTACTTGTTGGCGCGTTATGCAGGAGCACAATTCGCACTGACATCTGTGCCGAAGGAACTCGCTGAAGGATCATCGGCTCTCGCGTTTGAATCGCAGAACATGCAAAAGCTCTTCAAGACTGGCTACGAACATGCTGCGACTCGCGCCGGCTGGCAGTTCGTTCCCGTCAGTGTCACTCTCGATGAGCAAACGCCGCCACGCAGCAGTCTTCAATTCACAGTCCAAGAACCGAGAGGCGGACGAGTGGAAACAGCGGACGACGTCACTCCGATGGCCGTTCGACAAAATGGCCCTGGTTTTACAGGTCGCAAGTTTCTCCAGCGGTTGCGCGGTGAGAGCCGCAGATAGTTCGGGGTGTCGCCGAAGTCTGTTGATTTGTTTGAAGTTTCACACAAAGCCACGAAGACACAAAGGAAGCTGTTTCAAAACTGGTTTAATAACCCGAAGCGCGAGTTTTGAAGTTGTGCGTTTCGGAAGTCGCGAAGCGGCGATAGCAACCTGCGTGACAACAATTTGCTAACGTCGCTTCGCGACTATGAATCAATCGTGTGGGGCACGTTTCCAACGTGCCTCAACATTGAAAAGTGGAGCACGTTGAAAACATGCTCCACGAAAGATTCACAAGCTCTTCGCGACTGAAATGTGCAGCTTCAAAAAACGCGAGCGACGGCATCGGCAATTCACACATGAAACCCTTTGCCACCGGAAAGTTCCGAGCGTCCTTGTCATCTGATATCGTCCGCTCCCCAAGACGACGACCAACACATCAGGGAAGGATCCGATTCATGACAGAGCCCACGGAATCGCTGCAAGCATCGTGGAATGCGATGCGATTGCAGATCGAAGCAGCCTTAGAACGTGCGGTTCAATTGAGTGGTGAATGCCCACCGCGATTGCGCGAGGCGATGGCTTACAGCTTGCTCGCGGGAGGAAAGCGATTACGCCCGGTGCTCGTGCTCATGGCCTGTGAGGCATGTGGCGGCGACATCGAAGCAGCAATCCCGGCGGCCTGCGCGATCGAGATGATTCATACTTACTCGCTGATTCATGACGACTTGCCAGCGATGGATGATGACGACTATCGCCGTGGGCGATTGACGAATCACAAGGTCTTCGGTGAAGCGATGGCAATCCTGGCTGGTGACGGACTGCTAACTCTTGCGTTTGAAATTATGGCCCGAGATGTCCGACCCGCGGCGGTCGCTGCGGCGTGTTGCGCCGACCTCGCGTTCGCAGCAGGCGCGTGCGGCATGGTGGGTGGTCAGGTCGCAGATCTCGAAGCAGAGTCTCAAAGCACGAGCCGAGTCCCTTTGAATGAGGCTGACCCACAAACGCGAGCAGCCTACGCGGTCGAACTGGAGGCCATTCATCGTCGCAAGACTGGGCGTCTGATTCGATCCGCACTCACGTTAGGGGGACGCATTGCTCAAGCAGACGTTGCGACGCTGGGAGTCTTAGACCATTACGGCACCTGTATCGGCCTCGCATTTCAAATCGCCGATGACGTACTCGATGTCACCGGAACGCAAGAAAAACTTGGCAAAGGAGTCGGCTAAGATGCCGACCTCGGCAAGCTCACCTACCCAAGCTTGATCGGCTTGGAACAGAGCCGACAGAAGGCTCAAGAGCTGATCGACGAAGCGTGCTTAGCCATCGCACCGTGGGGCGAACGAGGCAAGCAATTGCAGGCAATGGCGAGATTCGTTCTTGCGCGAGACCACTAAGGAACTCAAACTCAAACTCAAACTGAAGCAGTTTTAGATTCAGCCCACAGAACTCACAGTAAATCACGGAACAAAATCGGTGGCAGCAGGTGTCGCTCCACGAACGGAGATCACAGCCAGGATCGCCCCAACTGCTCTTTCTTATCCGTGTCCTTCAGTGAGTTCCGTGGGCTGAAACTGCTCAGTTTGAGTCAGGGAGCGACAAAACTTTCGCATCGAGATCAACCGCCATCCCCGCTGCTGGAATTTCCTTCTTCAGCGACCACAACGCCGCTTGTGCAATCAGCCGACGATATGACTCGTGCTTCCAATTGTCATGGAAATGCAGACCCGTGAAACCGAAGGATCGCCCCCCATCGGGACGTTCCCAACCCCAGGCCACGGTGTGACGTTCTCCATCAACCGGTATTCGGACCAGCGGAGTTATTGCGGACTCTGATTCTGTTCGAGTGACGGAGTTTGATTTCGAAATCAATTTGAGTGCGAAGTAAAACTCTTCGTGGACCGAGTCAGCCTTCACTCCACGCAATATCGGATGCGTGTCGTTGGCCAGTTCGGGAGTCACGTCGAGCACCTTGAATTTGCGATCGGGTCCGCCGTGACACGCACCAAAAAGTTGGACGAATGGCGCGATCGGTTCGGCAGACTTTGTTCCCGTTCCCCAATGAACGGCCATGAGACCGCCACCGCGCTTCGCAAGTTGTCGGAACGCCGTCAGCCTCGACGCATCAGCGGAAATCCACTTCGCTCCTTCAGCGATAAACAGAACCGCCCCGTCTGTTCGTTCGAGCAATTGCGGACCGTCATTCCACTCGCCGTCCGCGCTGACGACGATCGTCTCCAAATCTGCTTGAGAGCGAAGCAACTTCGCCAACAGATTCATGCCCGCGAAGTATTCGTGTGTCGTCCGAGCATGTGACCCGTCCGGACCTTGGCCAATGAGTAGCAATCGTTGCGGTCGAGTTGATGTGCTCTGCACTTCGTCAGCGTGCAAACAAGTCACATGAACCGTCGCAATAAGAACGGCACTCAAAGTGATCCGCAAAAGAGTTCTCAAGTCTAATTGAGCGATCACATTCACCGAAGCTGACCTTTGATCTTTATAGACCCAGGATAGCGACAACACAGGTGAGCTGGGTGGCGTTAGCCTCCGGACTTTTTATTCCTGGGTCCGAGGGCTGACGCCACTCGGCTCACCTGAGCGAATTCGTCAGTTGGAAGGCTTGCCCTTCGCGGCCGCAGTCCCGTCGTCTTGCGGATAAATCAAGATGCGGTCGTGAACCAACAAGACCAAATCGGCACGACCGTCGTTCGTCACGTCGACGATGAGCGATTCGCGTGGCTCAAAGTCGCCTCCCTCTTCTTCACGACTGAAACTTTTCTCCTCGAAAACTTGGAAGGCAATCGCTGCTCGAAGTTGAGCCGCTTGATCGGCGGTCTTCGGAGCGAAGTTCAGAACTTCGACATAGTGTGACTGGGTGTCGATCGCGGCGAGATCCGGTTGACCATCGCCGTTGAGGTCCCCTCCGACGACATCTGCGAAGAAGGCTTTCTCTCGTTTGGTTTCGTAGGTCGCGAGTTCTTTCATCGTCGGATCGGCTCGGCCTGAATACAGGACCGCAAACTTGCCAGCGCCGAACAACAGCAGATCATCTTGTCCGTCGCCGTTGAGGTCCGCAACGTGCGTTGAACGATATGGAAAACGACCAAGCTCGATTTCCTGCCACGGGCGATAGACCTTGTCTTCCAAGCGTAGCACTCGCAGCTTTTGCACGCCGACATCAACGATCACGATTTCATTGCCGGGTTGACCATCGAGATTGAGCGTGGCCGCTCCGACCGCTTTCGCGTTGATCTCCATCGCGTTGTATTGGTCGGTCACTTGCCAGCCGCGAGTTTGATCGTCGAATCGCATGTTGCGGACGAACTTATCTTGGGCCACCAACATGGCAGGTGCCTGCAATTGGCCAAAGAAGACGCTTCCAGGCGTCGCATTACCGAGTTGAATGCCCCCTTCAGATTTCATTTCTTTCGGGACACCCTTTTCATCGAGCGACAACATCGTTGGCGGCTTGTCAGATCCCGTGAAGATCATGAGTTCCGATCGTCCGTCACCGTTGAGGTCGGTCCGAGTCATTCGATTCGGGTTCCCCTTTAACTCCAACGCGACCGAGTTCTTGCCATCAAACGAAAACGGTTCCCAGTTCCCTTCGGCATTTCGTTTCAAAGCTTCAAACGCGTAACTCGTTTCGCGAGCGGCGCGGGCTTTCGTGAGATAGGCGATCTCAAGCTTCTTATCGCCGTCGAGATCGACGAGTTCCAGCGCGATCGGTTCCTTGCCTGCGAGCGGCAGCGCTTGCGGAAACGTCAGTCGGCCATCTTGAAAGCGAGAGAGCGCGATCGACTTTTCCTTGGTG